>JAKBDW010000419.1:0-8394 GCA_021834245.1 Pseudomonadota bacterium | reverse complement strand
CACGGGCCTCGCTGCGCCTTCAGCCTATGCCTATCAGCCGGGCGATGACGGCTCAGTGTTGCTGGACCTGTTTATCTTGCGCCCCATAGGCTTGGTGGCAACGGTCGCCGGCGCAGTCATATTCGTTGGATCCCTGCCGATTTCGCTACCGACCTTGAGCGTGGGGCGGACCTATCATGAGCTGGTCAAGCGCCCTGCGAAGTACACCTTTTACCGCAGCTTGGGCGACGACAACTGATATTTCGGGCAACACCGGCTCCGCGATTTTGGTGATGTCGCGGAGTCGACTGTTACAGTCTCGCCTGAAGGATCTCTCTGACTTCCGCGTCTTCCAGCACGATGGGGTTGGTTTTCATGCTGCTTCCCCGACAGCCTGCGACGATTGCATCAAAATCCCCGGTCGTGATGCCGTAAGCGCCAAGACACGGCAAACCCAGACGCTCAGTCCACTGGACCAGCGTGTCGACCAGCGCAAGTCGCGCTGCATGATCTGCCAACCCTTGCTTACCACTGAATAAACGCCCGACCTGGGCGTATTTGCCCAAAGCCTTGTGTGCGGGAGCGCGCTGCTCCAATGCCCGGATATTGATCTCCGTCGCGGCCGCCACCAACGTGCCGCACACCACACCGTGCGGCACCGGAAAGAAGGCGCCAATTGGCGAAGCCAGCCCGTGCACGGACCCGAGACCCACTTGAGCAAGCGTGATGCCGGATAAGAGTGCCGCATAGGCCATGCTGGAACGCGCACCGCCCGCATCTGCTCCCGCTTCATACCATGGCAACAGCCCGACGCGAGCGGCCTCGATGCCGCTTAAGGCGAGCGCATCGGAAAAGGCGTTGGCCCGAGCCGAAACATAAGACTCGAGCACCTGAGTCAAAGCATCCATCCCGTTGGCGGCAATCAGGTCGGGCGGGCAACCCCTTAGCAGATCAGGATCGACGACCGCATACCTCGGCACCAATAGATCATGTCGAAAAGATTTCTTGAATCCCTTCAAACCTTGAATACTGAGTACGGCGTTTTTAGTTGCCTCACTTCCAGTGCCTGCAGTGGTCGGCACCGCGATAAAGGGTGTGGAAGGACCGCGATAAGGCAGTTCGGGGCCGACACCTTCAAGGTGATCCAGCACAGAATTGCCGTGCGGCAGCAATCCGGCAATTGCTTTCGCCGCATCCAGCACGCTGCCTCCGCCGATGCCAACCACCACTTCGATTCCTGCTGCCCGGTGGGCAGCAACCGCCGAATCCACGAGTTGCGGTGAGGGTTCGCTCTCGACTTTAAGCTCGTAGAATTCGCAGCCGGCCGCGCGCAAAGCATCGAGCAGCTGCGACCATTGTGTCGTCTGGCGCAATGACCGGCCTCCTGTCACCAGCAACACGCGGTCGCCAAAGCGCCTGGCAAGTGCCGGCACTTCGGCGAAACGCCCTTCGCCAAAAAAAATATTCGGCAGCCCTGTCAGCGCGAATGCGTCAATCATTTCGTCTTGAGACTTGCGGGAAAAGTCCGTGATACGCCGTGCCGACACGCGGCGCCTCCATCCATGAGGCCACGCTATCCCTCCAGTGCAGATAGTGAACGGTCTGCTTATGGGCTGCTGCGGCATCAGCGGACACATAGGCCTCATACAGCATGAATCGACTGGAGTCGTCGGGCGATTGCAGCACATCGAAGCGCAGATTGCCGGTTTCGCTAACGGATGCCATATGATTGGCGCGTGTGGCCTGGATGAAATCAGTAATATGCTCGGGTTTGACGCGCACATCGACCAGGGTTACATGCATGGCGGTTCTCTCCTTGATGACCAAACAATGACAAGAGACGAATAATACAAAGTCTGGCCGGGAATACACAAACACCTGCGCCCTGGCTAAAATCAGCCGACAGGCGCCGGGCAAAAGTCGCGGGTCCGGAGGGGTTCGAGTCCAGCAACACCGGCCATTCCTGCCAGCGCGATGAACGGCGCCCGTAAAAAGCTTGTCCGCTATGGAATGATTTCCGCGAGGATACATCTAACAGTGCGGACACAGCTTGTGTCAAAATGCCACGGCTCGTACTGCGTTGATGCCAGTGCGATGTGCTGGAGTTGTTCGATTCCCAACAAGAAAGGAGCGCTTCGATGAAACTCTATTTTACCCCTGGGGCATGCTCGATGGCCGCGCATATTGCCCTGCGCGAGACCGGCCTGCCCTTTGATATTGAAAAGGTTGATCTCGCCACACACAAGACTGCCAAGGGTGAGGACTACATGAAGATCAACCCGAAGGGCTATGTGCCGGCAATCAAGCTGGACAGCGGCGACTTACTTTCCGAGGTAGCAGTGGTGCTCCAGTATATTGCCGAACAGAAGCCCGCGTCCGGTTTGGTACCGCCCGTAGGAACAATGGATCACTACCGCGAGATTGAATGGCTCAATTTCATTTCGTCCGAGGTGCACAAACAGTTCGGACCGATGTTCAATCCCAAAATACCCGAAGACTGGAAGCAGAACCAGCTGAATACGCTGGCGCGCCGTTTCGATTACCTGACGATACAACTTAAGGGCAAACAATTTCTGATGGGCGATAAGTTCACCGTGGCCGATGCCTATCTCTTCACGGTGCTCAACTGGTGTAATTTCCTGAACGTGGATCTGTCAAAGTGGCCGGCGCTAAAGGACTACATGGCGCGCGTGTCAGGACGTGCGGCAGTCAAGGAAGCGATGAAAGCCGAGGGATTGATCCAATAAGGCGATCTTTTTCCTGAAACGCCACGTCATTGTCGCCGTCTGGCCGGCAATGGCGTGGCGTTTGATTTTTTCCGCAGTGACGGCACTGACGAATCCGGTGTTACCAACACACAACAGCGCCACCGCCTTTAGAACCTGAATCCCACTCCGAACTGGATCACCGGCCACCAGCGAAATTTGGCCATGTCGGTTTGCGTCGTCTGCTGGGTAACGGACAGATCACTGGCAAGCTGGGGATTTGCCAATGCCCCTGTTGCAGTCAATGTCACGTGCGGAGAACCCTGATAGATGGCACCGACATCGAACATGAACGTCACGTGCCCGCCACGCATCGGATTGCCGAAACCGAGTCCTATATAGGGCGAGCTGTTGTCAAAACTCACCGTTCCATCCAGCGAACCTACCTGCGACACCGTGTAGGTAGGGCCATTAATGGAATAAGTGCCGCTCGCGTTCGGCTTCCCGGTGAGATCAAACTTGTTGTTATTGTAATAGAGGCCGAGACTCAATCTGAATGTGCCATCAAAGGGAAACAGATCGACCAGCGCGCCGGCATTCTCGAATCTGACTTTGCCATCGTAATCGACGGTGCCGGAATTGAATGTCCGGCTGTAATTGAAGGTATTGAATCCAACACGCAGATCGACGCGATGGGGAATCACGCCGAAAGCCACCCCGAGTCCGCCACCAAGCGTACCGGCATGGACGTCCACCGCCGGTGCCGCCTGAGCCGCAGCAGCCCATGCAAGCCAAGCCGGTGCTGTCAGAGCAGCTAAGAATATCCGCCTCATTTCGCCTCCCAAGTAGTGCTAATCAATCCGTAATACGAGAATTCGTCTGTCTGCGTCTCAACCGCGCAGTTCACATCTTGTTATCGATTTTTGCCGGCGAAACCCATGGACACATATTCATCCTTCCGGCGGTCACCCTTGGCTTATCACCTTATTACTGTTCTTAGTATTAGAATCGTGAAAATACAAGTTACCCGATGCCAGTCAAAGTCCATGTGACCTGCCCGGTCGAGCTAGCCAGAATGAGAGCGTTCGCCAATATCCCAAGGTTTTGCCTGAATCTGGTCGATGTTGAAGAAGACGGCGGCGATGGGGTTGATGGGAATGCGCTTACCGATAAACGTGGGATGCGGAAACATACGATGCGTTTCTGGGAAGTTGTCTAAAATTATGGATGCCTTACCCTGTCATCGGCTAAAAGTCGAGGAGCACGTCGTAATTGACGTCTGACTGAACCATGAAAAGACGATTTGCAATTTCGTTGGTGCTGTTGCTTCCCTTCACTGCCGCTGCCTCGAACCTGGGCGACTGGCTGAAAACTCAGCTGCGCCAAGAAAGCGCTGACAACGCCCTTGATCCCGATACCGCTGCCGCGGGTATCAGGCAGGCACTCGAGCAGGGCACACAGCGCGCGGTCAGTTCGCTTGGGCGCGTGAACGGATATTTCGGAAATCCACGCGTGAAAATTCCGCTGCCGGACAGTCTTATTCAGGTGGACAAGGCGTTGCGCGTGCTGGGTCAGGGAAAAGTCGCGGATGATTTCGTTTTGAGCATGAACCGTGCGGCCGAGGCGGCTGCCCCGCAGGCGACAGCGATTTTTCTGCAGGTCATTCGCAATATGAGCGTGAAGGACGCCATCGGTATCGTGCGCGGACCGGACGATGCGGCAACGACATACTTCCGCGCACATTCCGAAAGTGCTCTCAGGGACAGGTTTCGCCCTATCATCGCGGCCGCTACTGACAAAGTTGGTGTCACTCGCCGCTACAAGCAATTGCTTAAGCAAGCCGGACCGGTATCGTCGTTTCTTGACACCGGCAAGCTGGACCTCGATGACTATGTGACGCGAAAAGCGCTGGACGGACTGTTCTTGCTGGTTGCCGACGAGGAGAAGCGTATTCGCCAGGACCCAGTTGCGCGTTCTACCGAACTGTTGCGCGAGGTGTTCGGGAAATAACATCGAACAACAAGCACTTTATGAAATAGCCCGCTTTGAGCGGGCTCTTCTGTCTGCTTGAATTGCTGGTGCCGGTGCGCAGACTCGAACTGCGGACCTACTGATTACGAATCAGTTGCTCTACCAACTGAGCTACACCGGCAATTGGGTCCGCAGTATACGAGGGACTGGCCAGCTGAAACAACCTTACTTCTTCAGCTTGCCTCAGGAACGCTGTGACGCATCCGCACGATGACGTCCACACCTTCCATTTTGGCGCCCGCGGGCAGGGGCGGCAGTCCGGTAATCCGGACATCCGCAGCGCTAATATCTGTCAGCTTGCCTGTGGAAACATCATAGAAATGATAGTGCGGTGCCATGTTGGGGTCGTAAAAAACCCTGGTCGGGTCCACGATCACCTGGCGGATCAGCCCTTTTTCAGCGAACAGTCCCAAGGTGTTGTAGACGGTGGCCTTTGAGACCTGAGGTTGGTCAGCATTTACTAACGCGAACACGTCTTCGGCGGAGAAATGGCCGCCACGGGAAAACATTCCGCGGGCAATTTCCATGCGTTGCGCTGTGGGATTGATCCCGTGTTCGCGAAGCAGTGAATCGAGCTCTTCGTGTGAATACGCCCGAAGACTTACCACTTGAGTATGAGTTGCGGTATCCATATTTAGATTCATTATAAGTCTCGCTGTGAACTAAGTCCAACTTAGCTCATTTGCGCAGGATTCGAAATTGACGGAGATCAAGGAAAGGTGTTCGGCCAAGCACGAGGTCAGCAGCTAACCGCGCAGATGCTGGCGCCAGCACGATGCCGTTGCGAAAGTGGCCGGTATTGACGTATAAACCCTTAATTTCTGGATGGGAACCAATATAAGGGATTCCATCGGGCGAACCCGGACGCAATCCTGCCCATTGACGCTCGATTTGCCATTCCCTCAGGCTTGGCACAAGGTCGACAGCTTTGCCGTAAAGCATGACGCGAACGGATTCGGTGGTGGATTTATCAAACCCGCTCTCTTCTTGGGAACTTCCCACTAGAACGCGTCCATCCTGCCTCGGGATCAAATAGCACGCTTCGCGCAATAGAATGTGGTTAAAAGGGGCTGCAGCAGATCCTCGCAATAGCAGCATCTGCCCCTTGATCGGCATGACGGGGACTTGCACTTCCGCGGTCGCCAGCAGTGCCCCACTCCAGGCCCCGGCTGCCACAATGGCGCGCTCGACATTAATAGGGCCCGAATCGGTGTGGATCGCCGTCAACGCTCCCGCTCTCACCTCGAGGCTTTTCGCAGCAACGTTCTCTCTTATTTCCACGCCGTGGGCGCGCAGCCAAGCTACCAGGGCCTTGAGGAAACGGGGATTTCGAATTTGCGCTACGTCCGGCAGATTTAGCGCCGAATTCGATCGCATCCTTACATGCGGCTCTAGATGGGTCATGCCTTTCTGGTCAACAAGATCCGCGACGATCGAATGAGTTCGGCACCAATTAAACCCAGTATCGGTGTCGTTCTCATCTATAATCAGGAGACCGGAGCGTATCCATTGGGTATCAATTCCGGTCTCTACCCTGAGCGTTTCGGCCAGATCCTGGTAATGACTCTGACTCCAGCGAGCCAGTTGCTCTACAGGCTCCGGATAACGCCAGGGATAAAGCGGAGAGAGAATGCCCCCGCCCGCCCAGGATGCTTCCTGCCCAATAGACTGATGGTCGATCACGACAACCTTTTCAGCGGCCGCGACCAGTTCGTAGGCGGTTAGCAGCCCAATGATACCGCCGCCGATAATGTAGATCGGTGTCTTCAAAGTAGTTCTCAGCTCTCCAATGGATGCCCTTACTCGAGGGAAGGAGATTTGACGCTCATAGGCCAATCTGTGCAATAGGCGATTGCACTTCTCCGGGCGACGTTCCGGTCATCTGCTGCACCGTACCGTTCGTCGTTACTCCAGCCGCGTAGACAGACCGTTCGTCGCCCGTTTTAATCCGTTGGTCATCGCTCATGGCTCTAAACGGCTGCTGGCGAAAATGTTCCAACTTGGGCCAGACCAACCTGGTGTCGAGTTGCCAGCACGCGGGGGGCCGCTATACTAAATCCAATGGCCCAATGGAAATTTGCTGAAATTCCGCGTTTCCGGGAACGTACATGAATAACCTTAAGAAGAAATCTGACATTCAGAAACGACAAATTGCTTGTTTGGCTCGATTTTTTGTCGGGCCGCAACTACCGTCTGTCGGCATACCTCTACCGTCAGTCGCACCATTCATCGGTGACAATAAGCCGTTCATCGGTGCCGGCTCGCCGCGTGGTTTTACCCTTATTGAACTCGTCGTCACGCTGGCTGTTGCCTCGGTTCTGCTCGTTGTCGCTGTTCCCAATATACGGACATTTGTACAGAACAGTCGGGCACGTACACAGATCAATGATCTGGTGACCGACCTGACCTATGCACGCAGCCAGGCAGTCAAACGAGGGTTGTCAGTCGGTCTTTGCCCCTCAAACGATGGCGCCACCTGTCTTGCCCAGACCAGTTGGCAAGGGGGTTACCTGACCTTTATCGACGCCAATCTTGATGGCGTGCTCGACGCCGGCGATACCGTGGTTCGCTATCGTCGTGCGCTTTCCGGGGGTGATTTGTTGGGGCTGGCGGTTTTTCCCAGTGGCACGACACCCACAATCTTGATCTTTACAGGTACAAGCCAACCGCCGACGAACTTGCCGCTCGGATCGTCAGAGTTCCGATTTTCGCTCAGCGATCCGAGTCGTCCAAGCTGTTCAGCGCGGGTAATCAGCGTCGATTCGGTCGGCGAAGTAAGCACTCATCAAGGAATTGTGTCGTCGTGCCCCTAAGAGAAAAGGCATCAGGAAACCTGTCATGAATTCAGTCCAACGGCAAATCGGTATGAGCACTCCTTCCGGCCTGCAAAGCGGCTTCAGCCTGGTGGAAGTGCTCGTGGCACTTTTGGTTTTGTCGATTGGATTGCTGGGCCTCGCTGGTCTACAGACCTACGGACTCGCCTACAGCCATGAATCGTACGAACGCACCCAAGCGACTTTGCTCCTCGACAACGTCATCGACGATATGCGGGCCAACTACAACGCGCTCGGCAGTTATGCTGTCTCGGTCAACGCGTCCACCGGCACTCTTTCGCCCAGTTGCACGCCGTCAGGCGGCGTTCTTCAATGCAGCAGTCCGACGGCGATGGCCAATTACGACATCAATCAGTGGATTGCTTTCCTGCAGAAAACGCTTTACAGCGGTGGCGTGACGATCGCGTCCAACTCGACCTATCCCAATACATACACCGTTACCGTGTCATGGACGGAAAAGAACCTTCCGCTGCAAGAAAGCGAAACTGTCCAGTTGTACTAGAGACAACAAATATGACCTATCCAAGACACCCACAGATAAATGGCAACCGGAGTCGCCACAGCGTGAACGCCGGAAAAAGGAACGTTCGAAATCGGGCAAGCATCGCGCTTGTCCAAGGCTTTTCGCTCGTCGAACTCATGGTCGCCATGGTTATCGGCCTCATTATCCTCATCGGGGTCGTTCAGGTATTTTCGAGCAGTAGCAACACTTATCGGGTTGATCAGGGATTGTCGCGTCTGCAGGAAAACGCCCGGTTTGCCATGGATACCATGGAGTTCCAAATCCGCCAGGCGGGTAATCTGGGCTGTCTTAACGCCGTGCCACAAAACTTCGTCAGAAATGA
>JAKBDW010000406.1:0-8405 GCA_021834245.1 Pseudomonadota bacterium | reverse complement strand
TCATGTAGCCGGCCTTGCGCCAGGCGGCGAACACCGGATCACAGGAATCGGGGAGGCTGTTACCGGTTAGCCACAGCTGGCCAATTTCCGTCATGAGCGCCGTCTGGTCCTTTACACCGCGCAGCAGGTATCCAAGGCGATCGCAATTGAGATCCGAATCGGGTTGCACACCTTGGTAGACACTGATGAACGTTTTCCAGTCGCCCTTCTTCGCAAGATAGCCAAGCCACTTCTTGCGCAGCATTTCGCTGATCGGGGCGTCCTCGTTCTGGGCGATGAAAGCGCGCAGCTCTGCGGGGGGTGTTGACGCGATATGATCCTGGAGGTAGTAGTAATCCAAATAGCCCTTCAACACGTAGCCGTTGAGATTTTGCTCCAGCTGCTGGAAAAGCTTGGTGTTGCCGGCGCGTATCGCACTAAGGGCGTAAAGGTAATTGGTCCGCTCCTGGTCGATATCGTCGCCATAGGCACTCGTTCCTGCGGCGACTCCTTGCAGGACCAGCACGGCGAAGATGAAATAGACGGCGAAGCGGTGCATGATGGAATTCGACGGTCGATGATATTAATAATATAGGTTTTACAGACGCCGAGATATCCAGACTGTCACGGGAGCCGACAAATGGCACTTGCGTCGATCAACCCTTACAGCGGGGAGCAGCTTGGGCTTTTCACCCCCTGTACAACCGCGGAGGTGGAGGCCGCGGTATCCGAGGTTACGCGGTCGGCGGAAGCATGGACAAATACGGACTTTCCCCTCCGCGCCAGACTCATGCGTGGCGCTGCAGCCATCCTGCGCAGCCGCGGAGACAGCATTGCGCGACTTATCACCGCGGAAATGGGAAAAATCATTCGTGAGGCCCGTGCCGAAATCGAAAAGTGTGCATTAACTTGCGAGTACTACGCCGACCACGCAGAACGCTTTCTGGCCGATGAATTAATACGCTCAGATGCGGGCAAGAGTTATGTAACGTACCAACCGCTTGGCACGGTCCTGGCGATTATGCCGTGGAACTTCCCTTTCTGGCAGGTATTCCGCTGCGCAGTCCCGGCCCTCATGGCTGGAAACACCATCTTGCTCAAACATGCTTCCGGCGTTCCGCTGTGCGCGCAAGCAATCGAGGAGGTCATCCGCAGTGCCGGATTCCCGAGCGGAGTTCTTCGCGCACCGTTGATGTCCGCTGCGCAGGCGCAAGCCCTAGTCGCCGATCCGCGCATACATGCCGTGACCCTCACCGGCAGCGAGGCTGCCGGACGCCAGCTTGCGGCGGCGGCCGGCGCGGCATTGAAGAAATCGGTACTTGAATTGGGAGGATCGGACCCGTTTATTGTTCTGGCAGACGCCGATCTCGACCTGGCAGCGAGCATCGGCGTCGCCTCGCGCTACATCAACGCCGGCCAGAGCTGCATCGCGGCAAAGCGCTTTGTCCTCGTCGATGCCATTGCCGAACCGTTCATCGAACTCTTTCGGCGCAAGGCAGCCGCCTTGAAACTGGGCGATCCGCTACTCGAGGATACGGATCTCGGTCCGATGGCGCGCGCCGATTTGCGCGATGAACTTGACAGCCAGGTGCGTGACTCGATTGCCCGCGGTGCCGTCCCCTTAATGGGTTGCGAGCCGCTGGCGGGCTCCGGCCTTTTCTACAAAGTGTCTGTGCTGGATAGTGTTACGCCCGGGATGCGCGCTTATGAGGAGGAGCTTTTTGGCCCAGTGGCCGTCATGATCCGTGCCGCAGACGAAGAACAGGCCTTGCGTATCGCGAATGACACTCGCTACGGACTTGGCGGCAGTGTCTGGACACGGGATCTCCATCGGGGGGAACGCTTGGCACGGCGACTTCAGTCGGGGGCCGTCTTTGTGAATGGTCTGGTCAAAAGCGATCCGCGCCTGCCCTTTGGAGGTATCAAGGCATCAGGTTATGGCCGCGAGCTATCGGTTCACGGCATACGCGAATTTGTGAACGCTAAAACCGTCTGGATAAGATAACCTACCCTCGCTTGCAGCCAGTTGCGGCGCGGAAGCCGATTTGAACCGACCAGAGACCGCTATTTTGGAGATCTTTGCACTCTATATGCTGCTCGGGGCCATCGCCGGAACATTTGCCGGCCTGCTGGGGATAGGCGGCGGGCTCATCATCGTTCCGACATTGATCTTTCTGTTCCGCAGCCAGGGGATTTCGCCAGACGTGGTAGTGCACCTTGCCGTGGGCACGACACTCGCAACGATTGTTCCAACATCGCTTTCGTCCATGCTGGCGCATAATCGGCGACACGCCGTGCAGTGGACGGTTTTCTGGCTTCTGACGCCTGGCATTATCATTGGTGTTTTGCTTGGCGCGGCTATTGCGAATGAGTTGCCTAGCCGAGTTTTGCGCTCTATCTTCGGAGTCTTTGCCCTGGCTGTGGCAGCGCAGCTTGCACTCAACCGCACTCCCGCTCCGCATCGTCAACTGCCGCAGCGAGCCGCCATGTTCGGCGCTGGATCAATCATAGGTGCGGTCTCAGGAGTCGTCGGTCTTGGCGGAGGCAGCCTGACCGTACCATTCCTCGTGTGGTGCAATGTCAATGTGCGCAACGCGGTCGCTACGTCTGCCGCCTGCGGCTTTCCTATCGCAGTGTTTGGTACGCTCGGATTCGTGGCCAGCGGCTGGGGACAGACCGGTCTTCCCCACCTGGCTACCGGCCATGTCTATTGGCCGGCAGTGGTCGGGGTCGCGTCGGCGAGCGTGTTGTTCGCGCCGCTCGGTGCGCGCCTAGCACACACGCTTCCGGTGAAGCTGCTCAAGAGATTGTTTGCCCTGTTTCTCGCGGCTATCGGCGTGAAGCTGCTCCTCGGCTAATCTGGGTACCTACCGTGCGACACGTCATTTGTCGCGCGCGGGTGGATGTTGCCTGTAAGTCCAGATCAGCAATCCGATACCGGCTATCACCATGGGGACACTAAGCAGCTGACCCATCGTTAGCCAGCCAAAGGCCAGGTAACCGAGCTGCGGATCTGGCACGCGGACGAACTCCACCAAGAAGCGGAAGATGCCGTAAAACAGCAGAAACATGCCTGACACGGCACCGATTGGTCGTGGTTTGCGTGAATAAGACACCAGGATGATCAACAGCGCCAGCCCTTCTAGCGCTGCCTGATAGAGCTGCGACGGGTGACGCGGCAATGGCCCGGCATTGCGAAATACCATTCCCCACGGTAGCGTGGTCACCTTGCCCCATAGCTCCTGATTGATGAAATTGCCGATGCGCCCGGCACCAAGACCAAGCGGCACCCAGGGCGCAATGAAGTCCGTCACTTCCATCAGTGGTTTGCCATGTTTGCGCCCGAATAACCACAATGCCAGCAGCACTCCGAGCAGTCCACCATGGAATGACATACCGCCATCCCACACTTCAAAAATGGCCAGTGGATGCGCCAGGTACAAGTCCAGGTTGTAGAACAGAACGTAGCCAATGCGGCCACCTAAAATTACGCCGAGCGCACCGTAAAATATGGCATCCGCCAACTGTTCCTGCGTCCACCCGGATCCGGGGCGACGCGCCCGTCGGCCGGCAAAGAACCACAATCCGAGGAACCCGAGAACGTACATCAAGCCATACCAGTGCACCTCGATGTGAACGGTGTGACCCAAAACCTGAAACGGGGGTAATCCGACTGCGACAGGGTTGATATTCGGGGCATGCAGCATGAATGGGCTCCGGAAATTGCTTTAAGCTGAGATTGTATTTTGGTGAATTGTATCCGTCAGTTCGGCAACAAGCGCGAAAAAAACACCTTGAGGTAGCTAGTCTCGGGTATCGCCGGGTGTACCGGGTGGTCGGGCGCCTGCGCGCCCTGCTCGACAAGCTGCAGGAAGCGATCCAGGTGGCGGCTCGACCGCAGCAATATCTGCTGCAGCTCTTCGCGCGCCAGATGGTAGGAACAGGATGCAGAAATCAACATGCCGTCTTTTGACAACACCTGCATCGCCATCTGGTTCAGGCGATGATACGCCTGCGTTCCTTCCTTGACGTCTTTCTTGCGTTTTATGAACGCCGGCGGATCAACAATCACAACATCGAAGTGCTCACGCTCGGCGCGTAACGTCCGCAATACCTCGAAGGCGTCCTCCTGCATAAATGCAAGCTTGTCGCTTACGCCGTTCAGCAGCGCATTGTTCCGCGCCCAATCGGCAGCACGCGCCGAACTGTCAACACAAACCACCTTTTCGGCTCCGGCAACGGCGGCCTGCACCCCCCAGGCTCCTATGTAGCTGAAAACATCGAGTACTTTGCGCCCGACAACATAGTTCGGAAGACGCGCGCGATTCATCCGCTGGTCGTAGAACCAGCCGGTCTTCTGGCCTTCGAATAGCGGCACTTCAAAACGCACGCCATTCTCGCTCAGCAGGACGTGCTGGGGAACTTCGCCCAACGCCGCTTCCACATAACTCGGCAAGCCTTCGATTTCGCGACTGGCAGAATCATTGCGAAAGAGTATTGCACGCGGATGGATGACTTTATCGAGCGCGCCAACGATCTCTGCCTTCAACCGCTCCATTCCGGCGGTGGCGATTTGCACCACGGTAACTTCCCCAAAGCGGTCGATTACGAGTCCCGGCAAACCATCGCTGTCCCCGAACACAAGGCGATAATAAGGTTCCTGAAAAAGCCGCTGGCGCAGGCTTAGTGCAACTTTAAGGCGATGGACCAGAAGCGACTGGCTGAGCGTCTGGCTGATGTCACGGCTAACCAGCCGCGCACTGATAAGCGTATGCGGATTGACGTAACCGATGCCCAGACAGCGGCCGGCGTGATCCTCGATGGCCACCGGCTGGCCGGCGTCGAAGCCAGTTAGCGGCGTTGCAACCGTATCAACCTCGTTGCTGAATACCCATGCGTGACCGGCACGCAGGCGGCGGTCCTCGTCCTTCTTCAGTCTTAGCGGTGCTAGAGTCATCACGGTTCCATCGGCTTACGCGGGCGCAAGCTTACGGCAAACCGCTTACGAGGGGAAATATCCGCAGGCTAGGGTTGTTTCAGAAAAGTATTACCTGGTGGCGCAACCACTTTCCAGATACGCACGCTTTGGTCGAGGTACGGATGCTCAAAAACGAGCTTCACATCAGCGTTGGGCGCCGGTTGCCAGCCGCCTGTGTATGTCACCAACAGGCCGCGCGGATGCGTCGCCATCCACTGCCCGGTTGCACCTGCGTCGATCACATCCAATGGTTGCTTCAAGCGACCGGCGAACTGGTATTGGCCGTCATAGGTTCCTACGTGGGCAATTGGGCGCTGCTCGTGTTGGGCAACAGAAAGGACATTGGCGATGTCGCTAATCTGGTAAATCGGATTGAACTGCCATCCGATCAGTAGCAGCGCAAAGACGGCAAGGGCCACTACTGCCCCCGCCACATTCACCACGCGCTGTCTGATCGGTGGCAGAGGAACCCAGCCAAGGGCCATGCCCACCAGCACGATTGCAATACCAACAAAAGGCGAAACCTGCCAAAGAAAAGTTGGCAGAAAATCGATTCGCGGTAATCCTGGGACGATCGCAAGCAGCCCGCCGGCCACAATTATCGGCCAGGCCATACTGGAAATAATCGTGTCGTGGGCATGTTCTACGAGATCGTCATCAAGCAAAAGATAGGTTACGGTCAGCGAAAACGCCGGTACCATGGGCAACAGAAACTGGGGCTGGCGCACTGCAAACAGGGACAGAATCAAAATCCCCGGTACCGCCCACGCCATGCAGAACAGCAGCCCGCTGTTAAGTGCTGCGCGCCGAATATGCCAAAAACGCGCCCACACGAGAGGCCAGATAGACCACGGTAATCCCAAAACTGGCAGTAATAACAGATACCACCACCACGCATTCCCGGTAGGGAACATTGAAAGACTGCTTCTGCCTGGCCAGCTGAAAAACACAAACGAGAGCGCCTGCGGATCCGAACGCAGGAATGCCATAATGCCCCACGCAAGAAAAATCCCCAGACCCAGCAACGATGCCTTCAGAATATCCACATACCAGTATTTCCAGCGCGGTTTGGGTGACGTATTCGCCCACAGCGGCGCCAGAAGCGCGGGCGGCAATACGTAGATGTAGATCATAATTCCGCCGGCGAGAGTACCCAGTCCGAAAGCCAGCGCCAGCAATAACCACACACGGAAGTCACGCTTGCGCCAGGTCCATAAAATGGCGTAGAGCGCAAGCAGGGTAAAGAAGGTAACAACAAGGGTCGGAAGGGCAAGGGTCGTGAAGTATGCCCAGAATGAAGTACCGAGCAACACCACCGGGGCATAGCGTGCTACGTCGCTGCGCCCCGGCCAGAGAAAGCGAGCCATGGCCCCGCTAAGGAACATACTCGCGAGCCCAAACAGCGCCGGCACGAGCCGCGGCCACCATGAGTTGACGCCAACGAGTTTCCATCCGATCAGATAAAGCCAAAGAATCAGCGGAGGCTGCTGGCTGAAAACCGCACCATTCATTTCGGGCACGAGATAACTTCCCCGCAACCACATGTCCCAAGCACTTGCCAGCAAACGCGTTTCGTCCACCGGCCACAGGGAACGGGAAGTAAACGCGGCAACAAACAGCAGCGCCCACAATCCGGTCCAGGCGGCAATCCGCTTGGCTGGCGCCAACCAGCGCAGACGCTTCTTTGCCGCGCGTCCACCCATCGGAAGAGCCACATCGCCAGCCATTTCAATTTCTTCAACGACGAACTGCTCCAGCGATTGCAACTTGCTGGCTGGCTGCCCGGCCGCGTGCTTTGTCTTTCGTGATTGCTTTTTCTTGCTTTCGAAAACCATGCCCTGATCCCCAATGCGGCACCGTGGCCGGCCCGCTTGAACGCTATGAAGCTGTCGCTGGAAAAGCCACCAGCGACCGACTGACGGTAGTGGATTTCCACACGAGCGGAGACTTGTCCGCCGGTGATCGGAAATATGTCCGGCGGTTTGACGAAATTCCCCTTTATCGCACAAATAGCCGGCCGCGCCTTTAATAGTCTAGATCACACACCGCGGGACTGCCGTAGCGATTTTTTGGCATCTGTCCCGCGCACTAAACGTCGTATCCACCGAACTTAACACTTCTGGCCGGGCCGCCCAGCTGCGATATGGGACAGGTTACGCAGGTCACACAAGGCCTACTCGAATCAGGGGTTTTGTGCAAAGACAGGCTGGAGACAAGGCGCTATAGTTGGGCCTCCTCATTCGGCAACGACCTCTGCATGACTTCGAACGCGCCACGTCATACCAACCGACTTACCGACGAAACCAGCCCCTATCTGCTGCAGCACGCGCACAACCCGGTTGATTGGTACCCGTGGGGCGCTGAGGCCCTCGAGCGGGCAAGGCGGGAAGACAGACCGATTCTGCTTTCCATAGGCTATTCCGCGTGCCACTGGTGTCACGTAATGGAACACGAGTCATTCGAGGACGAGGAAGTCGCCGGCGTCATGAATTCGCTTTACGTTTGTATAAAAGTTGACCGCGAAGAGCGCCCCGATCTCGACCGGATCTACCAAGTTGCCCATCAGATGCTGGCTCAACGTGCGGGCGGTTGGCCGCTCAATATGTTTCTTGCGCCGCATGACCAGACACCATTTTTTGGGGGCACATACTTTCCCAAAACGCCACGCTACGGCATGCCGGCGTTCACCGATGTTTTGCGGCGCGTCGCGGCATATTACCGGGAGAATCGCAATGAAATCTCGGCGCATGGCGCTTCCCTTCGCGACGCATTCCGACGAATTGAACCGGCTGCGCCTGCACCAGGGCTTGCGATCGCGCCACCCATCCTTACCACTGCGCGAAGTGAACTCGAACAACACTTTGATATGCGGCATGGCGGCTGGGGTGGAGCTCCAAAATTTCCGCATCCAACCAGCATAGAGCGCTGCATGCGCCATTGGGCAGCGAGCGTCGGCACTGGCACAGCTGATGCGAAGGCTCTCAACATGGCGCGCTTCACGCTGCAAGCCATGGGATCGGGGGGGATTTACGATCAAGTCGGCGGCGGCTTCTGCCGCTATTCGGTCGATGATTTTTGGATGATCCCGCATTTTGAAAAGATGCTCTACGACAACGCGCAGCTTCTGCCATTGTATTGCGATATGGCGATTGCGACCGGTGACGGGTGGTTTCGGCGCATCGCCATCGAAACCGCCGAATGGGTGATGCGCGAGATGCAGTCGCCGGAAGGCGGCTACTATTCGACGATTGATGCCGATTCCGAAGGCCATGAGGGCAAGTTCTACACATGGACTCCGGACACACTGCGAAAAATTTTGAGCGAGGATGAGTATCGGGTTGTGGCGCCACGATTCGGTTTGGACCGTGCGCCCAATTTCGAAGGCGAGTACTGGCACTTTCATGTTTTCGATTCCATTGCCGACATTGCAAGCGGGCACGACATGTCC
>JAKBDW010000222.1:0-8441 GCA_021834245.1 Pseudomonadota bacterium | reverse complement strand
TCCTGTGTCGGGCGCAAGATTTCTCTCGTCGCCGGATGTTTCATGATCTTTCTATGCATCGTCGAAGATCCCGCGCTGCGATGTCGCCTCGGGTGGCGGCGGATTAATGCCGAAATGCAGCCACGCCGCACGCGTGGCAACCCGGCCGCGCGGGGTACGCGCCAAAAATCCCTGCTGTATGAGGAACGGCTCAACAACGTCCTCAATCGTCCCACGTTCCTCGCCAATCGCGGCCGCGATGGAATCGACGCCTACCGGACCACCGCCGAATTTCTCCAGCACGGCCAGCAGGAACTTGCGATCGAGGAGATCGAAACCCTGCTCATCGACGCTCAGCATGCGCAGCGCACCTTCCGCAATGTCACCGCTCAGCACACCCTCGCCCCGCACTTCTGCGAAATCGCGTGCGCGCCGCAGCAGGCGATTGGCAATACGTGGCGTTCCGCGCGAGCGGCGTGCAATCGCCTGGATGCCCGGGGGCTTGGCCTCGATGCCTAAGATGGCTGCCGACCGTTCGACAATGCGCGCAAGTTCCTCGCTGCCGTAAAACTCAAGGCGCTGCACGATACCAAAACGGTCGCGCAGCGGCGAGGTCAGCAGACCAGCGCGCGTAGTGGCACCAATCAGAGTGAAGGGAGGAAGGTCAAGTTTAATGGATCGCGCAGCCGGCCCTTCGCCAATGAAGATATCAATCTGGTAATCCTCCATTGCCGGGTACATGATTTCTTCTACGACCGGGCTCAGCCGGTGTATTTCGTCGATGAACAGCACATCATGCGGCTGCAAATTGGTGAGCAGTGCTGCCAGGTCGCCGGGTCGCTCCAGCACTGGCCCTGAGGTCTGTCGCAAATTCGCGCCCATTTCATTAGCGATGATATGGGCCAGCGTAGTCTTTCCCAGGCCCGGCGGACCGAAGAGCAGCACGTGATCCAGCGCCTCTGCGCGCTTGCGCGCCGCAGCAATGAATACCTGCATCTGCTCGTGAATATGCGGCTGCCCGATGTAGTCGGTGAGGCGCTGCGGGCGCAGCTTATTTTCGAGACGCTGCTCCTCAGGCGAATCCAGGCTCCGCGCCGAAACCAGTCGGTCGGTTTCAATCATGTCTGCAGTCCTGCCAGACCCTTGAGGGCCTGACGAATGATATCCTCGCTGCGCAGACCATCGCGGGAAACGGAATTTACCGCGCGGTTTGCCTCCTGGGGCTTATAGCCTAACGCAACCAGGGCGCTGATCGCTTCCTGTACCGGATCGAGCGGCACCGCGACCGGACGGACGGCGTTGGTGGTCTGCGCCGAAACATCGATCTTGTCGCGCAGCTCCACGATCAGTCTTTCCGCTGTTTTGCGCCCTATCCCCGGCACCTTCGTCAGCCGCGCAATGTCTTCCTGCGCCAGACAGCGAAGCAACTCTTCGTCCGATAGTCCCGACAGAATCGCCAACGCGACCCGCGGCCCGACACCGTTCACTTTGAGCAGGCTGCGAAACAGGCGGCGCTGGCTTTCGCGCGAGAAACCATAAAGCAGGTGGGCATCTTCGCGCACCACCAGATGGGTAAACAGGGTGACGCGCTCACCCACCGCAGGCAGATCGTAAAAAACGGACATCGGCGCCTCCAACTCGTAGCCGACACCGCCAACGTCGACCAGCAGGCTCGGAGGCTCCTTCTGCAGGAGAACACCCTGCAACTTGCCGATCACTTCTCACCCCCCAAAACCCGCAATTCCCGAAGACGCGGTGGCGCACCGCGCCTGACGTTGGTTCCGCTAAAGGCGTAGTGCGCGTAACAGATGGCGCAGGCAAGCGCATCGGCGGCATCCGTCTGGGGCGTGCCAGAGAGATCCAGCAGCGCCTTGACCATATGCTTTACTTGATCCTTGTCCGCATGGCCGCGCCCCACTACGGCACGCTTGATCTGCAGTGCGGTGTACTCGGCGACCGGAAGCGTGCTATTTGCCGCCGCCAGAATCGCTGCGGCACGCGCCTGCCCAAGTTTAAGCGCGGAATCGGCGTTACGCCCCATGAAAACCTTCTCGATGGTCAGCAATTGTGGCTGATAACGATTAATGATCTCCAGCACGCCGTCATATACCGCCTTAAGGCGATCAGCCAGACTGCCGGCTGGAATGCGCACACAGCCGCTGCCGACATAACCTACCTTTCCGGAAGGAAGAACATTCACCACGCCGAAGCCGGTAATCCTCGACCCGGGATCGATGCCCAACACCCTAACGCCGGACCCTATGGTGTCCACGGGTAGCGCGTTGTGATGGCTCATCCAGCATGCCGCGCCAGAACTTCATCCGGAAATTCGGCGTTGGAGTATACATTCTGCACGTCGTCCAGATCCTCCAGCACATCCAGAAGCTTCAACATCTTCTCAGCCTCGTCACCGGAAAGTTTTACGTCGGTGCTGGCACGCTGCACGACTTCCGCATGCTCAGGCTTAACGCCGGTCTTTTCCATCGCGCTGCGCACTTGCTCGTAGCTCTCCGGCGCGCTCATCACTTCAATCGAACCATCCTGGTTGGTAACCACGTCGTCCGCACCAGCCGCCAAGGCCGCCTCCATCACCTTATCCTCACTGGTTCCGGCCGGATAGGTCAACACGCCAAGTTTCTTGAACAAATAGGCGACCGATCCGTCGGTTCCAAGATTACCACCGTGCTTGGCGAAAGCATGGCGTACCTCGCCGACGGTACGGGTACGATTGTCGGTAGTGCATTCGACCATCACCGCCACGCCGCCCGGACCATAGCCCTCGTAGCGGATTTCCTCGTAACTGGCCCCCTCAAGCTCGCCGGTTCCGCGCTTGACGGCGCGCTCAATACTGTCCTTGGTCATATTCTGCGCAAGCGCCTTGTCGATGGCCCCGCGCAGACGCGGGTTGTAGGCAGGATCACCACCGGCGGTGCGTGCCGCCACCGTTATTTCGCGGATCAGTTTGGTGAAAATTTTGCCGCGCTTCGCATCCTGTACGCCTTTGCGGAAGCGGATATTGGCCCATTTGCTGTGGCCCGCCATAGAACTCTGCGCTCCTAACTCATTGACTACTAGAGAGTTTTCCGAGCCCGTAAAATGAACGGAAACAGCGCGAAGTCTAACATCGGGAGCGCTGGTTCCCAAACAACGAAGATATGCACCCCGGGCCGAATCGCGCGGCCACACAGCCCCGGTAAAGCCGTCAGCACTTCAAGCTCTGGCGGCAGTGAATTGACCGGTCCGCAGGAAACGCGTGACGGCCTGCGCGACTTGCGTTGAAAGCAACAGGCCAAAGTGGGACACCCTGAAGACTGCACGGTCCTGTGCTTGTGCCAGATACGCTTCAACCAGACCAACCGTTCCGTCAGAAGGCTTGAGCTGCCCTGGCAGGCAACGTCCGAGCCCAACATTGAGAGTTCCCGCAATGGTACCGATTTCCCGCGCAGGCAAAGGCCAGTCCCGCCCCTCACCCGCAGCCAGCGGCAGTAGGCTGTGTCCCAGAATACGGCGCCCCCAACCATAGGTAGCGATCGTTGCAGCCGCATGACTTCCCTGGTGAGGCGAACCGAGCGTGACAATGCGTCCCGGCCGTTGCTGTGGATGGAAGTGAAATAGCGCGCGCACCACGATGCCGCCCAGACTGTAGCCGACGAAGTGCACGATACCGCCCGGGAGCGTTGTCACCAATTGCTGCAACAGATCGGCGTTTTGCCGCAGATTAGAGGCAACGGATCGGTAGGTAAATTCATGAACATCAAATCCGCCATTTCGCAGGCGCCGCGCGAGCGGGGCTAGCACCCACCCCGGCATCCACAGTCCATTTACCAGAATAACCGTTTCGCGCAGCAATTCGCTCGATGGCGTGGCCTTGGCCTCTTTCATGCGAACACTCGCCGCACATCATTCCCCTGAACGTAGGCGGCCGTCAGTGAGTGCCTCCTCGCCGCCCCGGTCGAACCGCTGGAAACCTGCCGCGCGCTGCTACCCGTGTCAGTCGCTGGCACTTTCCATACCTCGGGTTTCTTTTAGCTCGCGCTGGAGCGCGACAAGCGCATCACGGTTGGTCCAGGAAAATGCTCGCTCCGCGGCCTCCCCGAGCGGCATCCACAGATATTCACTGTGTTCCCCGGGGTTGACGCAAATCTGTCGCGGTTCGGGAAGCTCAAGCGAAAAGGTATGTTCGGTATTCTCCGCGGTACCGGGCGCATACTTGTGGCGCCAGTGCGGAAAAAGCACATAGCGATTGCTCTTGTGCCAGTCGCGCAACTCACGCGGCGTCACATCGATCCCCGTCTCTTCGCGCAATTCGCGCACCGCAGTGGCAAGCGGCGTCGCGTCGTTCCATTCCATGCTGCCGGTGATCGACTGCCAGAATTCGGGGAAGTCCGCACGACGCAGCATAAGGGCCTGCCCGTTGCTTGTATAGACGACGACCAGCACAGACTCCGGTCGTTTGTACCTGGCTGGGTCAGTCGCCACTGCTTGCCTGCTCAATGGGCTTACGCAACCTGATATGCAGCTCCCGCAGCTGGGTCTCGTCCACGACGCTCGGGGCATCAGTCAGGAGACAGGAAGCCTTCTGCGTTTTGGGAAACGCGATGACATCACGGATTGAGTCCGCACCGGCCATGATGGCGGCGACACGATCAAGCCCGAATGCTATGCCACCATGGGGCGGCGCACCAAACTTGAGTGCGTCCAGGAGGAAACCGAATTTGGCGCGCGCATCCTGTTGCCCGATACCCAGGAGCGCAAACACCTTTTCCTGCACATCCTCCCGGTGGATGCGGATGGAACCTCCGCCGATTTCCGAACCATTGAGCACCATGTCGTAGGCGCGCGAGACTGCATTGCCCGGATCGACATCAATGCGTTCACGGTCACTTTCTTTCGGTGCGGTGAACGGATGATGCAGCGCCTGCCAGCGCTTGGCCTCTGCGTCGTATTCGAACATGGGAAAGTCCACCACCCACAGAGGCTTCCAAATCTGCTCTATCAGACCGCGGTCATGGCCCAGTTTGAGACGTAGCGCACCAAGGGAATCATTGACAACTTTGGCCTTGTCGGCGCCAAAGAAGATGACATCGCCGGTCGCAGCTCCACAGCGCTGCATGATTGCCGAAAGCACATCGTCAGGAAGAAACTTTAGAATCGGCGACTGCAGTCCGTCGCGCCCGCGCGTCACGTCATTGACCTTAATATATGCGAGCCCTTTTGCGCCAAAGCCCGCAACATAGGCTGTATAGTCGTCAATGTCCTTGCGTGACAGCTGGTCACCTTGCGGCAATCGCAGCGCCGCTACCCGCCCACCAGCGTTATTTGCCGCCTGGGCGAATACTTTGAATTCGACCTGCCTGACAAGGTCGCTGATTTCCACGAGCTCCAGCGGTATCCGAAGATCCGGACGGTCGCTGCCAAAGCGCGCCATGGCTTCGGCGTAAGTCATGCGTGGAAACGGATTGGGCAATTCTACATTCAGCACCGCCTCGAACGCCTTGCGAATCATTTCCTCCATGAGTTGCATGATGCCGTTCTCATCGAGAAAGGAAGTCTCGATATCAAGCTGCGTGAACTCGGGCTGGCGATCCGCACGCAGATCCTCGTCACGGAAACACCGGGTAACCTGGAAGTAGCGTTCGAAACCGGCAACCATCAGAAGCTGCTTGAACAGTTGTGGCGATTGCGGCAGCGCAAAAAAATGGCCCGGGTGCGTGCGGCTGGGAACCAGGTAATCACGCGCGCCCTCCGGGGTCGACTTGGTCAAAACTGGCGTCTCGATTTCAACGAAATCATGATCCTCAAGGTAGCGGCGCAGGGTACGGGTCAATGTATGGCGCAGGAGGATATTGCGGCGCATGCTTTCGCGCCGCAGATCGAGATAACGGTATTTCAGGCGCACGCTTTCGCTGAGTTCCGGTTCATCCAGCTGGAACGGCAAGGGCTCCGACTTGTTCAGGACCTGCAAGTCAGTTGCCACAACCTCGATCATGCCGCTGTGCAGGTGCGGATTTTCGGTCCCCGGTGGGCGCTTGCGCACCTTACCGGTCACCTGCAGTACGTACTCGCTTCGCACGCCCTCAGCAGCGGCAAAGGCCGCCGCATTGTCGGGGTCAAACACAATCTGGGCGAGACCGGCCCGGTCGCGCAGATCGATAAAGATAACGCCCCCATGATCACGACGGCTGTTGACCCAGCCGCACAATTGCACCGTCTCGCCAATCAGGGCGGGATCCAGTTTTCCGCAATAATGACTGCGCATCTTAAGGTTTTTTCCCTATCACAGAGGAACGGAAGGAACGTCAGCGCGATGTGCCAGTGGCGCATGCGATTCTGGAACGCGATTCTACGCCGCGGGCATTTTTTTGTCGTCCGCCCCAATGGCTCCAGCCGAAAGTATCAGCTTGATCCCGGTGTCCACGCTCATTTCGAGTTCAATTGTATCCTCGCGCGGCACCATTAGGAAAAATCCCGAGGTAGGATTGGGGGTCGTCGGCACGAACACGTGAACCAGATTGCGCCCGGTCTTGCTATTGGCCTCGGCTGAACCCTCTCCGGTCAAAAATCCCAGCGTCCATGAGCCGGCTCGCGGATACTCCACGAGAAGCACCTTGCGGAACGACTTGCCGCTGCCACTGAAAATCGTCTCGGTAAGCTGCTTCGCAGCCGAATAGATTGCGCGCACGACCGGGATTCGCGCCAGCAGCTGCTCCCACAGCCTGACCATGTTGCGGCCAAACAGGTTGGTCGCAACCATGCCAGTAAACAACAATACAATCAGCGCCAGCAGCGCACCGAGTCCAGGTATGTTAAAGCCGAAAAGATTCTGTGGCTGAAGTGCCGACGGCAAAAGAAGCAACACATCGTCGACCAGGCCAAACAAAAACTTTAGCAGCAGCACCGTCACGGCGAGCGGCAACCAGACGAGCAGACCGGCGATCAGATAGCGACGCAGATTCTGCATGTCAAAGCCGGCCAGGATGAGTCGGCGTCAGAACCACTAACTGGCGCAACCACAGGTACCGTTTCCGCAGCCATGAGGCTTTTTGCCGGTTTCGGACTCCCCGGAAGATGCGGTTTCGGTTGTCGTCTTGTCCCCGCCCGCGGCGGCTGACGGCTTGGAGCCCCCATTTTTGAAATCTGTCGCATACCACCCGGACCCCTTGAGCTGAAATCCAGCAGCCGAGATCAGCTTCTTGAGGGCAGGTTTACCGCAGCTGGGGCAATCCTTGAGGGTCGGGTCACTCAGCTTCTGGATGGCCTCATGTTCGTAGCCACAGCTTTCGCAACGATACTCATAAATGGGCATAGCGATCCTCCGAAAAAATCGTACCTTCCCCACCGGTATAGGGGCAAAACTTCGAAAAACAATGGGGAATTATAGCCCGAAAGCAGGTTTTTCCCGAATGCCAGGGTTTCGGGCCCTGGGCACCGCGCTTGGGCAGGTAGGACTTCAGGCGATCGGGTGGCTGATATGTCCGCGTTGAGCCGAGGTCAGCAGACGGCGGAATTCGCGGTTGGGCATATGCAACAGCTCGCGATGGTTTCCTCCCTCGAAGTAGATTTCCGGCTGCCCGACCAAGCTGTCGTCAACGAGCATTTCCATGCCATAGGCGTCCCCCAAGGCAGGTACTGCCCCGGTTTCGCAATCCTGGAAGAGCGCCGCCACGGTTTCTTCGGTCGCCAGTCCCAAAGCACGCTTTAGCAACCGGTGTACTTGCCCGAGCTCAAGGCGGCAATTGGCCGGAACAACCGCCATCAGGAATCCAGCTTCGTCTTCTAGAATCACCGACTTGGCGAGCGAGCCTGCGGGCACGTGCGCTGCATGCGCAGTTGCCAGGCTGGACGTGGTGCGATGATGCGGCAGCACTTCGTAATCGATTGCGTTCTGCTCGAGATACTGCCGGACAGTGAGGGCGATACCCATGCTAGTTCCCTTCGCCGGGAAGAAGGATGAGCATACGACCAGACACCGCCGCAAGGCCATACCTCGCTGGAGATAGTCGCGCGCGACCCCGGCGCCATGAGTCATCAGCGTTTCAGCAGATCCTTGAGGTTCGCAAAAGGCTGATTTGTCGCTTCGTCTTTGCCTGCCGGCCCGCCGATTTTCCCAGCTCCCGCCTGATGGTCCAAGTAACGGGCGTGCTCGTTGTCGTGACAGTAAATACACAAATTTTCCCAATTGCTACCATCGAGCGGGTTATTGTCGTGATTATGGTCCTTGTGGTGCACCGTAAGTAGATGCAGATTTTCACGGGTAAAGGCCCGTCCGCAACGCCCGCATACCCAGGGGTGGATCTTGAGCGAAAGCTCGCGATAACCCTGCATGCGGTCTTCCTGTTCCTTGCGCGCCCGCGCCACCAAATTGTCGAGCCGATCTGGCTGAATATTGCCCCCCGGGGGCCTGCGCGGACTTCCCGATTTACCTGCCATGACTTTCACACCTCCTGCTTTGCAACAAAAAA
>JAKBDW010000240.1:0-8508 GCA_021834245.1 Pseudomonadota bacterium | reverse complement strand
GGCAACCTTGAGGTTGTCGCGTACGCTTAGGCCTTTGAAAGGCTTCGGGACCTGGAATGTCCGATTGATGCCACGTCTGGCCAGACGATGAATCGGCCACCCGCCGACGGACTCGCCATTAAAACGCACCTCACCGCCGTCAGGCGCGTAAACGCCGGAGATCACATTGATTGCAGTTGTCTTGCCCGAGCCATTAGGGCCCACCAAACCCACGATTTCACCGGCCGATAATGCCAGCGTCAGTCCATCCAGAGCCTTGAGTGCGCCGAAGCGCTTGCTCAGATTCTCCACAACCAGCAATGCGTCACGGGGCATCGATGTTGACCCTTCGCAGCAAAGAGGTCAGGCCATTGGGCAGAAATAATGTTAACCCCACAATTGCGATGCCGAAAATGAGCTGGAAATACTCGGGTTGTGATATTCCAATCCAGTTGTACACACTGTAAAGCAGCAACGTTCCGACCATGGGTCCTATCAAGGTGGCGGCGCCACCGAACAGGACAAAAACGATCGCAAAAACGCTGATATTGAGATCGAACACTGTCTCCGGATAGAACACCGACACGTGCCAGGCAAATGCTCCGCCAACCAATCCTGCAAGCAGCGCGCTCAGCAGCCAAACAAGAATGCGTTCTCGCACCACATTGATGCCGGCCATTCCGGCGCTGATTGGATCCTCACGAATCGCCTGCAGCGCCAGACCTGTATTGGAATTGCGCAAATAGACCACCGCGCCAAGACTGAGGGCCAATATCGCAACCATCGCTGCATAACTCGCGTGAGCATTGAAAGCCGCAGCCAGGTTCACTCCGTACGGTCCTTGCGTAATCGGCGTGAGATGCGGGTTGGACACTACATAGTAGATGGCTTCCGATGCCGCAAGGTTGGCGATGGAAAAGTACGCCCCGGAAAGGCGCAGCAGAGGGGCAAGCAGAAGACCGACCAGCACGGAACATGCGCCGCCGATCAGCAGGGCAACGGCTGCCGGAACATGCAGAAGGAGAATTGCAATGGACGCACCATACGCGCCTGCGCCAAAAAAACCCACGTAGCCAAATGGCAGGTAGCCGGTGAAGCCATACAGCATGTTGATGCCCTGGGCGAGAGCCAGATACATCATCATGTTGAAGAGTAACGTATCGTTGCCATACACAAACGGCAACGCGGCAAACAATGCCACCATGACCAGACTGTAACCAATACCTCTAGGCAAGGCGCACCCGCCTGCCCAAGAGTCCGCTTGGTCGCACGAGCAAAATCAGGATAAGCAGCACATAAGGTAAAACATTCGACCAGGATGAGTAATAGGTTTCCATGAGCATCAAACCCAGCCCATAGACCAAACCGCCCAATACTGTGCCGAGGGGATTCCCCAGCGATCCGATCACGATTACCGCAAAGGAAATGGTGGTAACGCGCACGCCCATGTCCGGCTCAACACTGCCAAGCATGAACGGGCTGAAGGCACCAGCCACTGCCGCGAGGGCGATTCCGATGCCGAGAGCGGCAGCAGACACATGACTTACATTAATACCGGTACTGGCCGCTTCCTCGCGGCTAGCCATGACAGCGCGTGTCGCCCGTCCGAGGCGCGTGTGATAAAGATAAAAATAGACCAGCGCTATGGCTGCGAGACTCACTGCGGCGCTAACCACCCATGACATCGGAAACGTCTGACCCAGGATCGAAACCGGGTGATCGCCAAACACCGTGGCAGGAATCGAGCGCTGGTCATTGCCGAAGACAATCACGGCCAGCGCCTCAATTACCTGAGACAACCCGAAGAAAAGAATAAACGAAAGCATTTCCGGGTCTCGCGCCGCAAGCAGCCGCGGCACAATTACATAATACAAAATCACCCCAAGCAGCACGAATAAAAGCAGCTCCGCCGGGATGGCGAACAGGGGATTGAGGCCGGCCAGCGTGTACAGCCCATAAGCCAGGAATGCGCCCAACATCAGAAAATCTCCATGCGCGAGGTTGATAAGCCGCATCACCCCGAACACAAGATTTAGCCCGAGCGCAGCCAAGCTGAAATACAGGCCGAACAACAAGCCGGCGAACAGCGTGTACTGCAGCATCTGTATTCTTTATGGTGCCGGATAAACCGCCTTGCCGGTTGCCACGTCCGGCGGATAGAGCATACGAACCTCAAGCCCCTTCTTGCCGGGAATGAACTGGCCAACTGCCAGAACTTCGCCGATCTGAGCACCGGTTACAGAGTCGATTTTAAACGCTCCGTCCAGGGTGTGCAGTTTTCCGGAAAAGCCGTCGACAGCGTGCCGCAACGCCATCTGCTTCAGGCTAGCCGAGGTTTCCAGCGTCTTCTGGATGATCAGGCCGGCATTGTAGCCTGCAATATTGAGAAAGTTCGGGGCGCTGCCAGTCGACTTCTGGAACACTTTCTGGAACGAACTGAGTCCCATGCCGAAGTTAACCTTGTTATATGCCAGCAGCGGCGGCGTTGGATAAGTGTATTTGTACGCAAGCGTCTGATCGCCAACATTCTTGCGGAATAGGTCGAAAAGCTGCCCGGGGAAGATCGTGAAAAGCATATTAAACTTCATGCCGCTGGCGCTCAGGTCGTGCAGGAAGGCAATGTCATTGGGCGGGTAACCGAATTCAACGACGGCCTCGGGCTTGGC
Organism: Pseudomonadota bacterium; assembly: GCA_021834245.1. Lineage (GTDB taxonomy): Bacteria > Pseudomonadota > Gammaproteobacteria > Acidiferrobacterales > UBA6901 > JAJXUF01. The sequence goes on along the minus strand of JAKBDW010000240.1, from coordinate 5,863 downwards.
CTCCTCTATATTGTGCAACAGCACCGTGTAGCTGGACGTGCTGGTTGGCACGCCGTGGTCATAGACCAGATGCACGTGACTTCCTTTGAGACGCTCACGCAGAGTATCGGCCTGAGAACCGGTGAAATCATTGGTTGAATAAATAAGCGCAATCCGCTTGATCTGTTTCTGGGTTTTCAGATAGTCCGCCAGCTCATCCGGCCAGATTGCAGAGGTCGGCAGGGACGTTAACACAATATACGGATTGTCCTTGGTGAAGAACTTCGCCCCGGTACCCGTCGCGTCGAAAAGTAGCACCTTGTGTTCCTGAGCGATGGGTACTGCCACCGAGGTCAATACGGAGCCAAAATCTGCTGCCAGAAGATCGACGTGATCCTGCGTAATGAGCTGATTGTACAGAGTGGCGGCTGTCGTGGTGGAACTGCGATCGTTGTAGGCGATGAGCTTGATAGGAATCTTGCGCCGAAATTCTTTGACGTAGACGCCACCCTTGCGGTTGACGCCATTTACCCAGAACTCGAGACCCTTGTACTGCGACAGAGATGCAACAGCGAACGGTCCGGAGTCGGCATATAGCGTGCCAAGGCGAATTTCCTTAGGTGCGGTTGCGGCCTGTGCTGTGACATAAAACATGCCAAGCGCCAGTAGCGCCAGGGTTTTCACAGAGAGCCAAATACGTGCAGCGCGCTGCCGGGTATTCATAAAGGCCTCCTCGTTTCTTGTGGTTGTCAGAATGGCAAAATTGAGCAATGAGCATAGTGAGGCACGCGACAGGAATCAACCGCGCCGTGAACGACCCTACAAAACAGGGTCGACAGGCCACCTCCAGGCCAGAAATAAGGACGGCAAACGTCGTAGGACGACTAAAATAGCCAGCTGGCCGGTCAATTCCGGCTGCCACGAAACCAGGAAACGCCGGTCAGGTGCGAGACATCCATTTCACACGGCCGGGCGAGCGATTTGCGCGGCCCGCGCCAGCCAATCTTGCAAAGCTGCCTGCGGGGGCACATTGGTGCGGTCTGGCCGCACTAGCTGTCAACAAGCTTTTCAAGCTTTGTCACAAGTTGACGAACGGCCGGAAACTTGGAATTTAAGACTCTCCAGGTATCGAATCATTGCCACTGCGTCTTTTTTCTGACCTGATTTGCGAAAGGTCACTGCGGCTAGGTATTTTCCATGCCTCGCCAAATTGGCGCCCATCGAGCGCAGCCACACCTTTCTGATAGCGTTCCCACTACGGTTGGGTTAACGGCCTCATGCCGTAGAACTGAATGGCTGCTGCGATGCCTGGCGCAGCGATCAGTAGCTGTACCGCAGGGGTAGCCACTGGCAACCGCCGACAGCGATGGTGCCGCCCGCGGTCGCCCCAGTCCCAAGCGTACGCTTCACACACTCACTATGCGCAATCCTGGCCGACAGGGTACGCCTATCCCATCGTCGCCAACGGCGTGGACGTATTGCGGATCGTCTTGTAGGCGTGGTAGTTCCAGGAAAATGAGATCCCGGTACTGAATAGACTATGGGTATTGCGCCAAGTCCGCCATCCGCGCTTGAGAGAATTACTCAATGAGGAAACTTCTGCATAGGCTGCGAGCAACCCTTCATACGCCTCGCGCGGTGACATGTGTGACATGCGGAATACCGGCTCGAAAATGGTGTAATGCCGCCAGTCATTGGGGAAATTCGCAAGAAGCAACCGATTCTCCTCCACCATCTGGCGATAGAAAGCCGTGCCAGGCAGCGGCGTTTCAAGCGTCATCTGGATCGCATCGATTTCATTTTCCATAGCGAAATCAATGGTGCGCCGGAATACGTCCGTGCCTTGGCCGTCGGCACCGAAAATGAAGCAGCCGACAATGGCAATGCCGTGATCGTGGATCTTTTTTATGGAGTCGCGGAAGTTGCGCGTATTGGGACGAAGGTTAACAGCCTTGTGCATTGCATCGACGGTGACCGGATCAATGGACTCGAAACCAATCAGAAATGCCTTGCAACCACTGTCCTGGGCGGATTGCAGTACATCCTCGTGCTCGACGATGTTGAGGCAGGTCTGCCCTGCCCACTCTTTGTTGCACTCCGTGAGGCGATCGAAAAAATCCTTCGCGCGCCGTACGAATTTCCTCCCTGCGCCGACGATGTTGTCGTCGACGATGAATATTCTTTTTGCCTTGATAGCGTTGATTTCATCAATGACATTGTCAATGTTGCGGGTACGATATCTCGGGCCGTTAAAGGCGGTAACCGAGCAGAAATTACAGTTGATCGGACAGCCGCGGCCGGTCTGCACAGTTTCAACGAAGTAGTCCCCACGAAACAGATCGCGGCGCGGAGCCGCAAGATTTTCAATATCCGGTTGCTCACAGATGCGGTAGACCTTCTGCATCCTGCCGCGCTCGAAATCCGCCAACAGCTGCGGCCAGAGATTCTCCGCCTCACCCACGACCACGGCGTCGGCGAAGCGCAACGCCTCATCTGTCATGTACGATACGTGAATTCCCCCCATAACCACCGGAATCCCGCGCTGGCGGAAGTGCGTGGCAAGTTCATAGGCACGCGGCGCGAGCGGCGTCATACACGTAATCCCGACAAGGTCCGCGGACGCGTTGAGATCCAAATCCTCAACGGCCTCGTCCACAATCTCCACTTCGTACTCCTCTGGCGTATAACGGGCAATCATTGCCAGATTAAGCGGGGGAATAGCCAGCACTTTTATGTTGGAGTGAAGACTTTCCTTGTACGCCGGATTGATAAGAAGAATCTTTTTCATGGATGCTCCCACTGTACGTGAACTACCGATGGTACGCTGCGCGCATTTTTGAATTAATTTAAATCCCTGCCAGGCGACAATGTAAACGTGTTTTTGCTGTAAATCCAGCACCTTAATGGGTCCCGCAACTTCCTTTCGGCAACGTGGCCATACGGCGCCGGCCGCCGTCAGCCGGTTGCTGCATTGTCGTTGTGCGCTCTGTTGCATTGCGGATTTTCCGCCCGGGTCTGATTCATATATCCCCGTTGCGCTAGAATTTCTCGGCAGCGTCGAGAAGGCGTGTACCGGCCCGAGGTATCCGTCGGAAAATATGCGACTGATGCTGGCACTGAAGTACGGGCGGCGACATGATGGGCTACTTCATCAATTCGTCCAGCGGTGCGCTAATCGGCACAGGCTCGTACACTACGGACGGAGCATCTCACGGAATAGCGTTGGGCCCGTCGGGCAAGTTCGCCTACGTGGCCAATTTGGGCAATCCTGCCGCCTCGATCTTCACAGTCCACGCTAATACCGGGATTCTGTCGTCCGCCGGGCAGGCCAGTGCTGAAAACCAGCCAGTGTCCGTGGACACCACGGGAACACGGAAGTAAGCCGTTTCCCAAGCGCCAACTCAGGCAGAGAGGCAGCAGAGGAATAACGGGAAAGGTGCATCAAGAAAAACCCTTGGGCCGGGCCCAGTTGCGTGCTGCCCGCCCCGGGGTTCGCAGAGCACTACGCCTGAATGAGTCCTCTGCGTATCGCAAGCCTGGCCAGCTCGGCAGAATTCTGCACGCCAAGCTTTCGCAGAATGCGTGTCTGATAAGTCGAAACGGTCTTGTCGCTCAAGAGCAGCGTCCGGGAAATCTGCAAGACAGTTTTGCCTTCCGCTAACATGCGGAAGACTTCAAATTCTCGCTCCGTCAGGCCCATCATTGGATCGTTGCCCGAGGCGACGCCGGCAATCGCAATCTGCTTGGCGAGCCCGGGTTCAACGAATGTTTCACCCCGGGCCACAGCGCTGACCGCGGCAAGCAGCATTTCCGGTGCACAGCGCTTCGTTACAAAACCTTTAGCGCCCGCCTGCAATGCGCGAACCGCAAATATGGGTTCCTCGTACATGCTTAATACAAGAATGCGCGCCCCAGGGTCCTTGGCAATAATGCGGCGTGCCGCCTCGATGCCTCCAATTCCAGGCATGGCCAGATCAAGGATGACGACATCGGGTCTCGCCAGGCCGTAGTCACTGTAGGCCTGCTCGCCACTCGACGCCTCGGCGATAAACTCGATTGCCCCCGAATCGGACAGCAGGCGCCGAAGTCCGGCACGAACGATTTCATGATCATCGGCCAGCAATACTCGCGTCAGCCGCAATTCGGTAGCAAATGGTGTCATATTGTTTGACCTGTGGGGATGGAGGCGATCACCCGTGTACCTTTATTAATTTCGCTTTCAATCAGCATGTCTCCGCCTAGCCCCTCAATGCGCTCACGCATACCAAGGAGACCGAAACTATCGGCTTTGCTTAAAGCAGTACCCACATCCATACCGTGCCCGTCATCACAGATCGTCACCACTACCCAGCTCGCAACTGTATTGCCTGCGGAATGACACTCGACATCACTTACCTTTTCCAAGCAAATCACCACATTTGAGGCCGCCGCGTGACGACAGGCATTCACCAGGCACTCCTGGATTATGCGATAGATGGCGATGTTGATGCTTTCGCTGAGGAAATCCAAGTTTCCACATGTCTCGAGATTAAAATGGAGCCAGGGATACCTTTGCCGCCAGTTAACAAGGAGGTCGTCGACAGCTGCCACCAACCCAAGCTCATCGAGCGTGCTTGGCCGCAGTCGCCGTATAGCGGCATAGATAACAGAGTAGATATGGTCGGCTACCGCCATTATCGATGTAGCCCAGCGGTTGACATCCTCGGCGCGCGCGTCCCGGCTATGCTTCGAAATCAATACGGCATCCGCCTTAATCGCGGTGACAGATTGACCCAATTCATCGTGTAGCTCGCGCGCAATTCTCTTATAGTCCTCCTCCTGCACCGCCATCAACCGTCGGGTCAGTAACTGATTCTTCTGAAGCAGAATCCTGATCTTGTCTTCGGCGTTCATTCTCTGGATAATTCCGGCCAAGGTACTGGCAACCGCGCGCAGAAATTCCGTTCCGGAGTTATCCTCGATTGATTCATTCTCAACATACTGAACGATCACACCCAACATCTTACTTCCTGCCATAATCGGGACACCGTAACGCGCATAATTCGGTGCATTCAGAAAGCAGGTGCCGTACTCCGGGTCATCGCTACGGACGAAGACCTCTCTTCCCATTGCGGCAACCTTGCCACATACACATTCGCCTTGTGGCACCTGAGAGCATCCAGCCCTCATGTCATCTGTGAATCCCTGGCAGGCACGCATGGAAAGACCGCACGCATCATCGACCAGGAAAATTGCACCCTTTTGCTTCGCCGGCACCCACGTGACGCGCAAGACTAGATCCAGTGCCTGCGATAGCTTCTCGTCGAGAGTTGCCTCTCCGGCGGATAGGCTTAAGAGGGAATTTAGTGCTGAGAGACGTTGCCTGGCGTCCGGAATCATGGTGCCGTTCTGCTGATAGCCCTCCTGGACATTATCGCATCTCCGATTTTCAATGTTGATTTGCAGGGGCATAGAGTCCACTCACCGCCAGCGTGCTTTCGCACAATTTGCAGCGACAAGGTCCACCCTTGTTCCCGGTACAGCTGGTGGCAGCGTCGCCATTGACTCCGCGACACACCACGGCTGCTGCTTACGCCGCGGCAACGCTTCTAACATTGTTGTGGTTTTGCCAAATTTTCCCCTCATTTCACGGATTATCCCGATAGGGTAACCGCAATACGCCGGTATTGCGGCAAAATTATATGGCGACTCTCGGCAGATTCTGCGCCGCGTCTTTGCGCAAAATAATCCTGAAAGATTCTCTTTTCGCTGCGGGTTGCCGGAAATCGCATTGGTATCTATATCAATTCCAAAAATAGATCGCATTTACGGGTACTTTCAGTGCCAGACATAAACAATGGCTCGCCTCGGCGCTCAAATCAAGAAAAACGCACCGTTCTGACGC
>JAKBDW010000465.1:0-8519 GCA_021834245.1 Pseudomonadota bacterium | reverse complement strand
CTGCTACATTCTGGCGCGACCCATCTGCTCGATGTGTCGGAAATGACACGGCCATTCAAGAAAGTATTGCTGGATCTGTCCTTTACGATGTGTGAGTATGGCGAATCGTCTCTGGACCTTGATCTGCGGTATGTCATGGACCGCTGCCGGGGGCGGGTTTGCATCGGCTCGGATTCGCCCGAACATCCACCGAGTCAAATGCGTTCCAGATTTGAACAGTTGACGTCCGGCTTCGACCGGGAACACCGCGAACAACTGGCGTTCCGCAATATGTTCACCTTCACTGGGTTGCCCTTTGAATACCAGGCATCGTAGTAGGCTTTCACGGATCTGACAGTGATTAAGAAGAGCATTTTGATCATTCCCGGGAGCCAGTATCAGGTTCCGTTGATCCACAAGGCGCATGCACGTGGATATCGTGTCGTTTGTGCTGATCGGGATCCGCGTTGCCCGGGAGGTAGGGATGCAGACGAATTTCATGCTATCGGGCTGGATGAACGCGAGGAACTTCTGAACCTGGCACGTACGATCCGACCGGTCGGCATCGTCACTGACCAGACCGATGCTGCCGTAGTCGTGGTGGCGTGGCTGTCGGAGCAACTAGGGCTGCGAGGGATAGGGGTGCCATGCGCCCGGTTGTTCACGGAAAAGCATCAAATGCGCGAGTTTGGTCGGACTCACGGCTTTCCTACGCCAGAGTTCTTTTTGTCAATGGATTTGCCATCAGCCAAGGCGGCGGCCGTTGCCATTGGTTTCCCGGTTGTAATCAAGCCGGTGAGCAATCAGGCTAGCAAAGGCGTGCACCGCGTCGATACTCCGGAAGACCTGGCGGAATGCTTCGCCGATGCAGCTAATTATTCTGCGGCCAACGGGGTATTGGTCGAGCAGTTTATCGACGGCACTGAATTTACGGTCGAAGGTTTTATGGGGAAGGGGGGGCATCGGACTCTGGGTATTTCTGAAAAATCCCATTACGCACAGCATCCTATGGTGGCTCGTTCTTTACGCTATACCCCCAGTAATTCTCGATTTGATTACGCGGAATTACGGCGCGCGCACGACGACTGGATTAATCAGAGTCATTTGCCATTTGGCATGACACATGCTGAATATAAATTCTCGCAGGGGCGATATTACTTGATCGAAGTGGCGACCCGTGGCGGAGGCACACGTATCGCTTCTGATATCGTGCCCTGGATCTCGGGCGTGGATTATCAGGAGTTGATGTTGGATGCGGTTCTCGAAGGCAGGACGGGAGGCGTGCAAGGTGCCCTGGAGCAGCGTTGTGCATTGCTAGAGTTTTTCCAGTTCCCTGTGGGCCGAGTGCGAACCATCAGTGGCGTGAATGAGGTCCGGTCACTAACAGGCGTGCTGGATGTCGTTTTGTCCTGTGAAGTCGGTGATTTCTTGCCAGCGCTGACAGATGACACAGTTCGACCAGGGTATTTTATCCTGCAGACGAACACGGAGGCCGAACTGCAGCATATGCGTGAGCGAGTTCTTGATTTGGTGAAAGTTCAAGTGGAATGATCACCATGGTGGGAAATTCAAAGGACGGACCACAAAACGATTTGCGGAAACTGGAAGACCTGTACCGCACGCGCTGGCAACGTCATGGACTGTCGCCGCAAAGTCTGGGGTGGACGAAAGGCAAGCAGGGGGTCCGTTTTGATGTGCTGCTTTCCGACCTCTCATGTGAAGGACGGGCATTTCTAGATGTGGGGTGCGGATTTGGCGACTTGAATCTAGTGTTAAAGGAACGTGCCAATCATTATGAATACTTGGGCCTCGACCTGATGCCGGAGTTCCTGGATGAAGGACGGAAGCTTTATGGCAGCGAGAGCGTGGCTTTTGCGCTTGGCGATTTTCTTTCTATCGAGTTTGCGCGCCCGTTTGACTACGCCTTGGCTTCTGGAATATTCGCTTTCGAACTCACGGAAATGGATAACTACACCTACATCGAGCGGACGCTTGGAAAAATGTTCGCACTGAGCACCGAGGCAGTATCCGCGGATTTTCTTTCCGACAAGGTGAACTTCCGGCGGGATCAGACTTTTTATGCGAATCCTGGCAGGATTCTGGACATTGCTTTCGGCTTGACGCGGAACGTTCGCCTGCGTCATGACTACATGCCGTTCGAATTTGCTGTGACATTGTTCAAGGATGATTCCTTCATGGAACAGGATACCGTCTTTAATAGGTATAAGAATGCACGCTGAACTCATCGACTACATTCGCCGCAACCGCGTTTCCACCACCGAGGTTGCAGACTGTCTAAACAAGACCGGGGTTCTGGCTGGCGTGTCTGCGTTGAATCGCGGCCACTTCTGCGTAGGGAGCGTAAGTTGGGTCTATGCGTGGAACGAAACCAACTGGACCATCCACGAGCAGATTCGTGATGTGCCAGAAGGCAACATCGTGATCATGGACGCATTCGAATGTAAGGACAGGGCGCTCGTAGGCGATCTAGTTTGCAAGTACCTACTTCTTTACCAACAGATGCGAGCGATCGTTGTGCGCGGCAATGTGCGCGACGTGCCTCGTCTTATCAAGGAAAACTGGCCCATCTGGTGTGAGGGGCGCAATCCTGTCGGCTGCTTCAACCATCCTCCGGAAGGGCGGCCAAGCCCCGAACAACTGGCAATTTCGAGTCGTTTTGAGGGGGCTATCGCCGTCTGTGACGATTGCGGGGTTGTCATTATTGAGAAAGAGCATCAAACCCCGGAGCTACTCAAGCGACTTGAAGCAATCGAAGAACTGGAAGATATCTGGTACGACTGCGTCAACAGACGTAAATGGTCCACATTTGATACGGTCTGTCTGAAAAAGTATCTCGATGAGTCGCAATGAACCGGTGACCGAGCAACTTATCTTTAACATAACAATTCAACAATGCGAACGATGAATCCAATCGAACAGTTTAAGCAGGAAGTTTGCGACAACATCACCGGTCTCGGGCAAGATGCGGCGCTGACGAAATTGGCTCGCGAATTCATGATCGATTCCGGACGCCATAAATATACCTACAACTTTTCCTGGATGGATCGACCCATCATTCAATTCCCGCAGGACATGGTGGCAATGCAGGAGTTGATCTGGTCGGTCAAGCCGGATCTGATCATTGAAACCGGGATTGCTCATGGCGGGTCATTGATATTCAGCGCTTCCATGCTTGCCTTACTGGACATGACGGATGCTATTGAAGCTGGTATCACTTTCGATCCGATAATATCCAAGCGCAGGGTGCTTGGTGTCGACATTGATATTCGTGCCCACAATCGCGCCGCCATCGAGGCGCACCCTATGGCATCGCGTATCCAGATGATCCAAGGCTCAAGTATTGCACCCGAAGTCATTGAGCAGGTGGCCCAGGCCGCATCCGACCGCAAGAAGATCTTGGTATGTCTCGATTCTAATCACACCCACGAGCACGTCCTGGCCGAACTAGAGGGGTACGCTCAACTTACATCTGTCAACAGTTATTGTGTGGTTTTCGATACCGCAATCGAAGATGTGCCGAAGGAGGTATTCTTGGATCGTTCTTGGGGGCCAGGAAACAATCCAAAAACCGCGGTGTGGGAATATCTAAAAACCCATCCGGAATTCGAAATCGACAAGAGCATTCAGCACAAGCTGCAGATAACAGTTGCGCCTGATGGTTACTTAAAAAGAATCCGCTAGACTCCCCGACCGTAGACCTCCTGTGGCACTCGAAACAAACGCCCAGCCGGTTTTCTGAAAAAACAGCAACGCACCGGAAAGCAGTAAATTAGTGTCGGCAACCCGACCATCCCTAAAAGCAAATTTGCTGGCCAATTATTTTGGACAGGGATGGGCTGCGCTGATGGGCTTGGCTTTTGTGCCGTTTTACATCAAATATTTGGGCATCGAAGCCTATGGGCTGATTGGCTTTTTTGCGCTGCTACAGTCTTGGTTGTCACTACCCGACATGGGGATGACGCCTACCCTTACGCGAGAGATGGCGCGTTACACAGCGGGCGCGCACACCCCCCAGTCCATCGGCGATCTGCTTAGGTCTCTGGAAGTTGCGTGCTTAGCTGTAGCTGTCCTGATTGCGCTCTCTATCTGGGCGGGGAGCCACTGGCTGGCATCCGACTGGCTGAAAGCAGGGACACTTCCCTTAAAGACAGTTAGCCAGGCCATTGTGATGATGGGGGTGGTGGCTGCATTCCGGTTTGTCGAAGGTCTCTATCGCGGCGCCATTATTGGCTTGCAGAAGCAGGTCTGGTTCAATGGCGTGCATGCAGTTCTTTCAACCGTAAGAGCGACGGGTGCTGTCGCCATTCTTGCCTGGATATCACCGACAATCGAGGCATATTTTGTTTGGCAGGGTGCGGTGTCAGCCGGTTATGTCGCGATCTTGGCCACGGCTACTCACTACGGCTTGCCAAGATCGGAAAGCCCTCCGCGATTGTCCCTCTCAGCATTACGGGGCGTGTGGCGCTTCGCTGGCGGCATGACGCTGACTACTCTGCTTGCCTTATTACTAACCCAGATCGATAAAATCCTCTTGTCCAAATTGGTCAGTCTTCAGACATTTGGCTATTACACCTTGGCAGGCAGTATTGCCGCAGTTCTATATCAACTGGTCGCCCCTGTCACGCAAGCTTTCTATCCCCGCCTTACCGAACTTGCTGCCAAGGGTGATACAGGGGGGCTCGCTCAAACCTATCATCGAGGGTCGCAATTAGTCACGGTGCTAACGGGACCGATCGCCTTGTTGCTGATTTTTTTCGGCTATGATCTGTTGGCACTGTGGACGGGAAACACCATTCTCGCCCGCGATGTCGCGCCGCTTCTCGCCCTGCTGGCGGCAGGCACCATGCTCAACGGGCTGATGCACATTCCCTACATGCTTCAACTTGCGCATGGATGGACGGGCCTGGCAGTTCGCGTGAATGTAATCGCCGTTGCAGTGTTGATGCCAGCTATTTATTGGGCCGCGACGCGCTACGGTCCGGTAGGTGCGGCCTGGGTTTGGGTATTGCTCAATGCCGGCTACGTGTCCGTTGGTGTCCATTTCATGTATCGACGCTTACTGCCTGGGGAAAAGTGGCTGTGGTATAGAAATGACGTTGCTCTTCCCATAGTGGCGGCGACACTGCTCGCCAGTTTTTTCTACGTGGCGCAACCGCCGGGCATGGGTAAGCTTGCCGAGCTTCTGTGGCTTCTTGTTGCCGGTATATGCATGCTCGGCGGCGCCTTCCTCGTGACAGCGGATCTACGAAGGGCCGTTGCCCACGCTATTAACGACCGAATGAAAGCAATCCGATGAATTGGGTTGGGGCAGCGATGATATGAGTGCTTTTGAATCCCATAGGGAAGGGCAAACCCCACTGGTGAGCGTAGGGATACCGACGTTTAATCGCCCTGAGGGCCTGCGGCGCACCCTTGAATGCATCACCAAGCAGACCTATCTCAATCTGGAAATTATCGTTTCCGACAATGCATCCCCAGGTGATGCAAGCGAAAGCGTTGTGCGGGAGTTTATGGCAACAGATTTGCGCATCCAGTATTTCCGCCAGCGATCAAATATCGGTGCAACGCAAAATTTCCAGTTCACCTTGAATAAGGCGCAGGGAAAATACTTCCTATGGGCTGCCGATGACGATTTGTGCGAACCTGATTTCGTGCACCTCCTGGTTTCTTGCATGGAGGAAGATCCCCAAATTGCCTTGGCAATGACTGATGTTAAAGTCATCGGGGACGATGACGCTCTGATCAGGACAGAAAAGCTTGATTCACTACGCATTGATCGAGTACTTGCCAACTGGGGCAAGGTCCGTCGGCTTTTCTTCCGTTACCCGACATCGAACATATTCTTTGCGATTTATGGCGTATATCGCACAAACATCCTCAGGAGCTGCTCGCTGCACATGAAAACTTGGCGTCACCTGATTTTTGCCACCGAAGTGCCATTCCTGGCGCAAATTGCCGTCAAGGGAAAGATCGTCTCGATCCCTGGATTGCTAAAACTTTATCGGTCCCACACAGATTCTTCTTACATAAAGGAGAGAAGCCGGGTACGTCATGTTGACAGATTTATTAGGGGCGCCCAAATCAGACTCCAACTGGTCAATATCGCGTCATCAAGTAATCTGGATTTACAAAGCAAATTTGGGTTGATCGCAGCCAATTTTTCGTCGTGGGTGGAGGTGATGGCTGATCTTGGGCACATTCTGCTCGTCAAATTGACGCGCTTCGTGTTGCGGACGCATGGAAGCCGAGGGGACCATACGTGAAATCGTTTAGGTACCTTGTTCGACGCGCCTTGCAGAATATCGGCATCGAGGTGCATCGATTTGTCCCGAGCTCATCCCCGGCGGCGCAGATGGCGGCAATATTGGAAAAGGCCAGAATAGATCTGGTCCTCGACGTTGGTGCCAATGAAGGGCAGTTCTCCCGCGAGATACGTTCGACGGGATATGCTGGCCGCATCGTTTCCTTTGAGCCTCTGGGTCAGGCATATGCCAAATTGCAAAGAAACAGTCGTGACGATCCATTCTGGCATTTGCATCCACGCTGCGCATTAGGCTCGTATGATGGCGAGATCAAGATCAATATCGCCGGGAATTCTCTCAGCAGCTCTGCCTTACCCATGCTTGACGCACATCGGGCGGTTGCGCCAGAGTCGGCTTACGTTGGGGCCGAGCTCGTTTCCCTTTATAAACTCGACACCGTTGCAGCAACATACTTGGCCGATGCCACAAATGTCTTTTTAAAGATTGACACACAAGGTTATGAAGCCCAGGTTCTGGATGGCGCGGAAGAGACATTGCAGCATGTCACATGCGTCATGCTTGAGCTTTCCCTCGTGCAGTTGTATGAAGGACAGCCATCATGGCCGGATATGGTAAATAGGCTCCTCGCAGCCGGATTTCACCTTTGGGCGGTGCAGCAGGTGCTAATCGACCCCGAGACAGGCAGGACGTTGCAGATCGACGGCGTATTTCTCCGGAAGAAATCGAATTCCGGGGACCAAGCGTAGATGGGCCCTGTAATCCCCACCAGCGGAGTGACAAGGCGGGCGGCCGATCTCCCGCATGATACGAGCGGAAGTGACGCTCCCTTGGATTATCCGCTTATCACTGTAATCACGGCCACTTACAATGCGGCGGACGAGTTACCCGGATTGATTGCGAGCCTTCGACAACAACTCGATCGTAAATTCGATTGGATTGTAGTAGATGGCGCCTCGTCAGACGCAACGCTAGAGATTCTCCGTGCTTCATCGGACGTCCTTACGTACTTCATCAGTGAACCAGATTTTGGCTTTTATCACGCACTTAACAAGGCAATTCTCTGCGTCAAAACAAAGTATTACCTCGTAATGGGCGCCGATGACCGCCTGGATCCCGATACAATTCGTCTGTTTTGTGAAGCTGCAACGTCCTCGGGCGCTGACATTGTGGCGACTGCCGTCAACGTAAATGGAAGAATTGTGTTGCCGGGAAAGGGGCAGCCTTGGCGCAGGGGTGCTTCGGCATACATATCCCAGCACTCAGTAGGAACCTTGATCCGCACAAAGCTACATGATCGGGTTGGCGCATATTCCAACCAGTTTCCAATCGCTGCCGATTCATATTTTATAAAAAAAGCGATCGCCACAAGCGGCGTCAAGGTTGAATATACAAATTTTGTAGCGGGTAGTTTTGCAACCGGTGGGATCAGCTCAAAAGATCTGTTGTTGGCGCTTACTGATCTATATCGTATCCAAATGCTGACGGAACACACTCCAATTTTGCAAACAATGCTTTTCGCGTGGAATATGATGAAAAGCTTTCCCCGCATTATTGGGTATCTTAAAAAGGGGCGGATTTGCGATCACCGGCAGAAGCACCATGTGGCAAATGGCCAGACGGATCACGGCGCTTAACTTACGACGTTTCTGCCTTTCCAGGCAAGAAGAAGGCAATTGACTTGTCGGCGTAAAAATATGCCTTGCGCAGACATAGTCATTATCAACTGGAATTCCGGATCGCTGTTGCGTGACTGCGTAGGCTCCATTGGCAACGCAAGCCGGGAGGGGTTTGAGCTGGGCCGGGTTGTCGTCGTCGACAATGCCTCGACCGATGGATCGGCTGAGGGGCTATCGCCGGCCACTCTGCCGCTCACGATTGTCAGAAATGAGACCAACCAGGGCTTCGCGGCGGCGTGCAATCAGGGCGCCCAGGGCAGCCGGGCGGACTACATCCTGTTCCTCAATCCGGACACCAAGCTTTTCGCGCAGTCCTTGTCGCACCCCATCGCATTTATGGAACGGGAGGAAAATCAGTCCGTCGGCATCTGCGGGATTCAGCTGGTGAACGATAAGGGCGAGATCAGCCGAAGCTGTGCGAGATTCCCCACCGCGAAAATGTTCTATGCCAAGATGTTTGGCCTGGACGTGCTGGCTCCCCGGTTATTCCGTAGCCACTTCATGGAGGAGTGGGATCACGGGGATACCCGCGAAGTGGACCATGTGATCGGAGCTTTTTTCTTGGTCCGGCGGGCAGTTT
>JAKBDW010000232.1:0-8540 GCA_021834245.1 Pseudomonadota bacterium | reverse complement strand
CTGATAGGCACTTCTGAAGTCAAGGCTGTGCCAGGCGTAAAGCGCCTCGACCACTTTGCGGTGCATGGCGAGCGGTGACGCACCCGTGGGAATACTGATCGACTGGCGGATCCGCTCCGCCAGGATTCCCGCCTCGGCATTCTGCCCGCACCAAAGCAGATAATAGATGGAGGTCGAGAGGCTCTGCATCTTGAACCTGGGATCGTTGCTCGCCTGAGTCAGCGCTTGCAGTCGATCGAACCAGGGTTTTATATGCGGATGATCCGGTCGGCGGAACATCAGCACGGAAAACATGGCGAGAACCGTTCGCGCTTCCACATCGGGCGCGGGAAAAACCGAGGTCGGCTCAAAATGTCCTTCCAGCCATTCTATCCATGGGTCCACGCCGGTAAAGTCGTCCCACTGGAATACAAAGGTTTCGATCACGCCGGTCCAGCTCATGAGCTGTCCTGGCACCGCTTGGTCCTTGGAAAACAGCTCAAAGGCACGAATGTACTGTTTGCGACTTGCCGGCAGATCGAACGGCAGTTCGGCGGTGGCACGCCAGAAGGCGAGCCAGGGCGTCTGCTCGAGCAGCGTGGAAGGCACAATATCGATCGACCGCATGAGCGTTCGATGTCTTCCGCCCGTGATCCAATCCGGGGCGAGCGCGAGCAGCATGCGGATAAACTCGGGCCACGTCTGCGCGCTTGCGTAGTGATCGATGGCCTCTTCGCTTCTGCCGGCTGCTTCCAGCAGGCGCGCCGCGAGCGCATGCGCCTGCCGACGCTGCTCTGCGTCTGCATTCTCCGTCCCGCGTGCCAGCAAAAATTCACGGAACAGCGCGTGCCACCGATACACTGGCACGCGTGCATCGCTGCGATCGATAAAGCAGTGACTGCGATAAAGCTGATCGAGAATCCTCCCTGCGCCCGCGTCTTGGCTGAGTTGAACTGCCATGGGCGCAGTCAGACTTTCCAGAATGGCGCAGCGCAGCAGCACGGTTTGATCAGCTGATTCCAGGCGGTTGAATATCTCGCCGGCAAAGTAGTCGAACAGGATTCGCTGATAGCCGGTTGCAGCGGATCGCTTGCCCTCAGCGCTGCTCGTGGGATCTGCCAGAAGAACAATGAGACCCGCGACCCAGCCATCCGTCTGTGTCTGCAGAAACCGGATCTGGCCGGGCGCGGCGGACTGACGCGTCAGGTGTTGAATCAGGCCGGAAATTTCTTTGTCGGTAAATCGCAGATCCGGCCATTCCAGGGCCTGCATGCTTCCATTGATCTGCAGCCTGGCAAACGCCGGTGCCGGAGAATTGCGGCTGATAACCATGGCCCGGATATGCCGCGGAAGCGTTGAAAGACCCTCCGCCAGAAGCGCGTGCATCGGAGATTCTGACGACAGCTCGTGGTAGTCATCCAGCACCAGAACCAGGGGCTGTGCCAGCTGTTCTCCCAGCAATTGGAAGTAGTGATGGGTAAATGCGAAAAGATCCGGGAGATATTCGGGAGTCGGCAGCGGGAGCGAAAACCGGCGACGTGGAAAACGCAACCGCACGATTTGCGTCAGGCGGCCGAAGAAGGTGGCCGGATCGCCGTCCGATGCGTGAAGCGGATACCACAACGCCGGCAGATTGCGTGCGGCGAGGTAGCTCGATATCAGCGTAGTCTTGCCCGCACCTGCCGGACCGCCAATCCACACCAGCGGTTGCGTGCCTGCGTGTTTGAGTCGTCCAAATAATCGCGTTCGCGGATACGACGAGCGTCGCGTCGCCACAGATGCTTTGTGACCTGAAAGCTTGCCTCGCCGGGACGACTGCATGCGCGGTTTTTTCATCATTCGCGATAGATCGCCGTGGGTGCAATTGCGGAGATACGTGCCTGTGACAAATGGCGTTTCGAATTTTTGTAGAAGATTCTCGGACGCCTGAGCGAGGTGCGCCGCTGGGTCCTTCCTGGATCATGCAATGTGCAAACGTTGTCAGCGGTACGAGCGTGCTGAACACTTGCTGTGCCGAGAGCCAGGTCCCCTAACCCGGCGCCCGCGATCATGCGGGGTGGCTCATGAATTGAACCCGTTGTTATTATGCTTTGTAGCCATTCTAGAGGTTTACTCCTTTGGCTGGCAACATTTCCCGATCTGTGCGCCAGGCTAATACACGCTACCCCCTGGAGAAACGGGACCGCCGAAACCCCCAGAATTTGCAGGCGCTGGCCGCATATCTTTTTATTGGGGCGGGGATGTTGCTGTCGCTTGTTTCTCCTTCCCCGGTCTGATTTGCTCAGCCATTTCCCCCGCGTTCCTTGCGCAACCCTATTAATAAGTGTGCCCTCGACCCCCTACCTTCCCTTCCCCTTCCGGCAGCGGTAAGGCGACCGAGCTCAGTACCGACGTCGGCGTGGTACCCACCGGGCGACTGAGGGTGCCAAGGCGAGGCGATTGATGGTGGGTGCCGGATTGGCGCAAGGACGGAGTGGCTGTCGCGATGCCCTGTGGCGCAATACTTGCCTGCACGGCCGCCCGCACTGCAGGCGATGCGCGCCGCGATGCGTCGTACCGGTGCCTGCTTGATACCCGCCAGGGCACCGCTGCCTCGGCACTGATGTGCTGTGCCCAGCACCGCGGGGGTGGGTCAAAGGAATGCCGCCTACGGATTGCTCAAAGATTTTGGGGGTTCGCCAATATTTGTTATCAGGGAGGCAAAACGGGTAAAGAGGCCTCATTTCTCCGGGAGCCGGATTAAATGCCTGATTGTTATTTGCAGACCCTGTTTTTAAGCAAAATTTAGAATAATTGTTAAGCAATTAACAAAATGGTCGCGCTCCAGCTGTTTGCCAGCTGTAAGCGATTTGTAAGTGACGATGTGATCTGCTGACGGCTACAAACTATGGGGCACAGCCCAAAATCCCCGATGGTAAGTCAACCTTTCGGAAGGTGTTGGGTCATCACGCTGCAACAGGCCTTCTTGTAGTGAGAGACGCCGCTAGATGCGCCTTGCCTCGCAGCGAGGCATCGGTGGGCAGGATGTGGACGATCCGGACGCCGCTATTCGCACTGGAGAGGGTCCAGCCTTGGAAACGCCGCCAACCTTTTCGAGCAACCTGGAAGGATCGGTTGTTTTAGAAAAATTCACGGACACGGCTCCGGGTGAGCACTAGCAAGGAAGAAAAGCCCGCAGAATGAGGCCAGAGCAGAAGATGAACTACTTTGTTTGCAAGCGGGGCATACGCCTGGGGGAAATTATGAAGGCAAAATTCGGGGTAACGAAGAAGATTCTAATGTGGTTGTTGTTGCCGGTCCTGTTGATCGCTCTTTCCGGCTGCGGAGGCTCTTCAGGTTCGTCTTCCTCAAGCGCATCTTCTACTCCCCTCGCCATCCGTGGCCAGGTGATCGACGGCCCCGTATCCGGTGCACAGGTCATCGTCTATCAGGCGACTTCCTCGGGTCTTACCCAGGCCGGGACCGGGTACACGCAAGCGGATGGAAGCTTCGGTTTGACCATCAGTAATTATGTATCTTCCGACTACTATCTGCTCTACGTTTCCGGCGGCACATTCAGCAATAACGGTGCAAGCGATGCCGCGCCCACGATGGTTGGATTTCTTCTCCCCGGCGGCACGCCGACCGTTTACATCACCCCCCTAACCACCTTAATCGGCGAAGCGCTGTTTAACGCCGACGGGACCATCAACACCAGTTTGAACTCCGCCCAGGTGAATTTGTATCTTGAGCAGATGTTCTACGATGTGGGCCAGTTATTTAAGGGCATGTCGGGAAACAATTTGAACGGCATATCGTCTTCTGACCCTGCGCAGTCCCAACTAATCAACGAACTATTAACGCTACTTCAGGATCTGGCAAATGATGTTGCCGGTCAAACCGGAGAAAAATACGGCCAGGCAATGCAGGACCTTCTTAATTATTTAAGTTACCCTGGCGATGGTGGCGGCGCAGCTCTGCAGGCGGCATTGACCAGCAACGGCGGAAACGGAAATTTCGTGTTCTCTGGTTTTCAATTTAACGGCAATGGCGGCGGTACCGTCAATATAATCGGCGCCTTGTCCAGCGGCGACCAGAGCGGATTGGCGAATGCCGAAACGCCTCCTCCTCTGCGTGCGGGGCTAAGTAACATCGGGCCCAACTTCAATATTCCTGCTAATTTTTCGGCGTGGATTGCGAGTGGTGACGGCACGGTCAGAAAACTCGATGCCTCGGGTAATGTGTCGGGGCCCTATAACGCAGGTCCGTCCCCGACCTCAATGGCTATTGATGCCAACGGCAATGTATGGATCGTTGGTGCCAGCGTGGTTACCGAACTCAGCCCCGCGGGGACATCCGAGCAGACATGTTATTTGCATACCGGAAATAATACTTCAAACGGACCGGATTTCGACGATGTGAATTATGTCGCCGTCGATTATTCAAACAATGTGTGGGTGACAAGCGCGCTTGGGTATAACTACACGCCGGTGACGGAAACCACAGCCCCGTACCGTTCTAGCGGTTGGTACGGCACGCCGGGCGGCGAAGGCAGTTATTTTGAAAATGGGACAACGACAACTTATAACTGGTGGAACGGCGCGATAATAAAACTCAATACGACAAGCTGCAGCCAGAATCAAAGCGCGAATCCGTATATTACATTCTTCGATACCTACGCTCAGTCGAGCGAGTATAGTACTCCCGGTCCAATTGCTATAGATCATGCCAACAATCTCTGGGTTGTCGCATTAGGCGGCAACTACCAGACCCTTGCCGCCTCTGTTGGGCAGTACTTCAGCGTGAATATTGCGGAAGTCAATTCTTCCACGGGAAGTCTCAGCGCTCTGCCAAGTGGAGTTCCTGTTCCCGGTCTGCAGAACTTTGACTCAATCGCCACAGACCCTGCCGGCAACCTATGGGCCTATGCTCCGTATGATGTGTTGAGCGCGGGCACACCGAATCTCAGTGAATTGAAACCGGGTGCAGCAGCAGTCAATTACCCGGTAGGATACGAAACAAGTTCAGCCGCAAATAGCGGACGGTTCGCTCCTTACCTCGGACCGTCGATGGCCGTGGATCCTTCCGGCAACATTTGGGTCGCGGTCACGCCCTACGGCGCCACTTCTTCCTTTGTTTTCGAATATAGTTCCTCGAATGGTTCGCTGATAAACCAATACGACCTGAGTGTTACCGTGCCCGGGTTTCAGGTTTTGCAGATACCACAACAGATTGCCTTTGATCCGTCGGGCAACGTCTGGGTCATCGGAAAGGGCACAAACGGGGCCGACGGCGTTATCGTCATCAATCCCAAATCAGCCGGGGGCCAACAGGCCTTTTTCCAAGTCCCTGATCCGGTCGCGATTACGAGCGGAAGCTATTCCTTGAGCGCTCCGAGCGTCAGCGCCGCAAGCCCTGCAAGGAATTCAACCGGCATCAGCACGTCCTCGACCGTCACCGCGACGTTCAGCGCGGCAATGAATGCGTCGACGATTACTCCGGCAACATTCACCCTTACGGGACCCGGCGGAACGGCGGTCACGGGCACGGTGAATTACAATGCTTCCACCAATACTGCGACTTTTACCCCGTCATTCCCGCTCAGCACCGGGACGCAATACACGGCCACCGTGAACACCGGGGCCTATGGTCTCGATGGTATTGCGCTCGCAAGCAATTATTCATGGACCTTCACGACGGCCTCGCCTCCCCCTGGTGGTGTCAACACCATTCCGGTGGGAGGTTATCCCAACGGGATAGGCATAGACGCTTCGGGGAATGTCTGGGTAGCCAACGAAAACAGCACGGTACAGGAATTGAATTCGTCAACAGGCCAAGTATCAGGCACATTCAATATAGCCGGGGGGGCGGCGTACCTGGCCATAGACGCGACCGGCAATGTCTGGGTGACAGGCGGTAGCACCACTAATGGCACCGCCATCACCGAATTATTGAAAAGTTCTGGTTATGCAACCAGCGCAACGTTTACTGCGACGAACTCTGTGGTTAATCCATACATTACGATCGACGCCTCCGGCAATGTCTGGACTTCAACCACTGAATTCCTGGCACCAAATTACACAACAACGAATACATTTAACACTGCTACTGGCAGCTGCACCGGCGAACTGACCGGTGTGGCAGTCGACTCCGCCAGCAATGTGTGGATTGGTTGTAACAGTTTTGGCTATGGCGAGGTTATCGAATTATTAAAATCAGGCGCGTACGGTTCAACCAATGTATTCAGCATGTCTAGCCTCACAGGTCCGGGAGCCATAGCGATTGACGCCTCCGGCAATGCATGGGTCGCGAATAATCCGGGAATCGGCAATGGCACCGTCGTTGCATTAACTGCACCGTCAACCGCATCGTTGCCCTATACGGTGGGCGTAAGCCCTGCGGGCATGGCGATCGACCACTCCGGCAACGTCTGGGTAGCAAACAATGGCAGCAATACGGTAACTGAGTTAAATCCATCCGGCGTTACCCTGCAAACCTACTCTGTAGGTACAAAACCTGTCGATTTGGCGATCGATTCTGCAGGCGATGTGTGGGTGACGAATTCCGGAAATGGCACGGTATCCGAGCTAGTGGGAGCCGCGGCAGGTCCCCAATTTTTCCCGTATAGCGGGCCGCAATTCCCCTGATCTGGAGGGTAATGCTTAAACGGACCACTAAAAGGCGGCGCAGTATTTGCGCCGCCTTTTTTTTTCGAATCGGTTCGTTTCTCAACAGAGTCAACGTGGATCTATTCCGCTCGCGCGGAAAAGACCAGCAATGGCAAAAAGTGAACTGAAGCGAGGACAGAGCATTTAGTGCCTGTCCTCAGTTTTGGGACTGCCTGTCGTATTAATTATCCTTATGTTTCCCCGTAAAGCTGAGCACCAGCACGCCAACCATGACCAATGCAATCCCGTATTCGACGCGTCGTGAAACTGTTACGGCGCCACCAACAAAGCAAGCCCAGGCGATCCAAGTCCCGATGCGAATGTCGAGAAAGCGAATCTGAAGTATCCACTTTGGACCATCGTCCATAATGTCAATCCCGGCAGAATGCTGACAAGACGCGGAAACGCTGAAGTTGCGCGTGCCGACGCAGACTGCGGCGTCGATCGGCGCGCATTCTGCGGAAAGTCTATCAGATTATTCGCCGGTAGCGATGCCATTAGTGCGGCCAGGAACTTTGTTGACGCATAAGGTTCGCCACATCACATTGCCAGTAGCTCGGGCCAACGCTGACTCCTATGCGCATCCGTTGGCCCGAGAAATTTCCCGATGCGCATACGGAGTGTCCCTGCCCCTTCGTCTACTGCAATCGTGGCAACTGGACTAGCGGTATCGCGGGAGAACGGGCACATTGTCCTCACGCCGATTTCTGCCCAAACCAAGGCTGTCATGAAGGCGCACTAAAAAGTCCTGCAAAAATAGCGCTCGACGATAACACTCGGCTACGCCCGGCAAGGCACAACTACCGCGAACTACTCGCCAAGGATAGCGAACCGATCAAAACTGGACGGTCTTCTGGCGGGGTTACCGCAGCCCCGAGTTGGAGCGCGAATTTCATCAAACTGATAAAGGCAGGTTCACCTGCGCTAGCGCATGACTACGTGAATCGTCCCCACCATACCCGCTGCGAAATGCCCTGGCTCATGGCAGGCATATTCAATGGTTGCGGCGTGTGCGGGGAACGTCCAGGTGATTTTCCGCACCTGGCCTGGCTGAATGACGACGCCATTCACGTCGTGATCCATTTTCATTTTCGGATTGGCGCGCATTTCAGCCTCGTGTTCACGTTGCTCGACGCGGTCCCCGATGATGAACTCGTGCGTGAGCTTTCCGGCATTGCGAATGACAAACCGGACAGTCTGCCCGGCGCGCACGGAAAGCTGCGCCGGTTTGAAGCGCATTTTATCAATTGCGGTGATCGACACGGTCCTAGTTACGGCCGCCGATTTTCCGGGAGATCCGTAACTTGCAGCGGGGGCAGATTCCATGGACATGCCCCCCATGTTCGACATTTCTCCCGCGCATACGGGGATCGTCCCTATTGCGATGAATCCGTTAATCGCTATCAATGCACCAATCTTTTTCGGTTTCACTTCTTGCAGCCTCTTACAGTTCAGTTCAATTCAGTTTCAGGCGATATGCTTTCACAGCATACCGACCTGAGCAGTGGTAATGCGAAACGTTTCCCGACGAAGCACCAATGGGCAGCTGCAGCGCTTCCTGCAGAACGCGTCTCGGCATGTTTGGGTTGGCCGAATCCGTAGAGAAAACGGTCGATCGTATAGTACTGCAGCAGCGCGTTGAACGGCCAGCCAACATCCTTGGCCCGCGTGCGCAGCAGCATGCGCACCGATTGTGCAATGTTCACCGGCGGCCGGCGGGTCACGGAAGGGCCTCGATATAGGGCGATATGACCCGCTCGACGCGGCAAAGGCGTGCCTATTCGCGAAACTCGTGCACGCAAGCTTGCTTTCAGAAATGGTAAAGCTTGAGCGTTTCGACGACCACATCAATGCCGATGCGGCTGCGAAAGCGGAAGCAGCCAGCCGCCGTCTTGGCCGCACGGAATTCACGCA
>JAKBDW010000174.1:0-8570 GCA_021834245.1 Pseudomonadota bacterium | reverse complement strand
CTGGTGAATCTCTTGCATCACCCAGCGCATCGGCCGGTTACGAGACGACAGCAAACTTCCCATGTGATTGTTGACTCCCGTGACGTAGGGAACGCTGGCGAAATCGGAAGCCATGGTGAGCAGCAGCAGGGTGTGCGACATGGCGGTGTCTAGGGCGCCGGGGCCGGGTTCGGCTCCGCTCACTGCTTCCATCGGCAGGTGCAGCAGGATTTCCTTGCCGCGCGAATGTGCCTCTCGCCCAATGAGCTTGGCGTAAGGAGTGTGCGGCAGAATTGCGCAAGCTACCGGTCCGGGTAGCCGTGCGACGTGGTTTCCCGCAATTCGGTTGTTGCCCAAATCGTCGATGATGATGCTGACGTAGGTGGCGAAAATTCCTGGCGTGTCGTCGGCACGTGCGAGCGCCGGAAGCGACAGCGCGGTCGCCAGCACAATGGCCAAATTCAGGCGTCGCGCCATCCGCGGGGTCCTGTTTATGGCCGCATGGTGCCGTCGCACATCGACGGCACCATGCCTAGCGCACGGGTGCGCCGCCAATCCGGAAGAGAGTAGGCCTGTTTACTGGCCGTCCTCATGGCTGTAGATCGTAATTCCCTTAAGCAGATTCAGCGCTTCCTGCAACTGATAATCGCTGCCCACTGTATCGACCGGAACTGCCTCCGGCGCCGGTGCGTTGGGATTGGCAGGCCCGGTATTCTGAAGGTGGCCAGCAAGATCAGCCTCTTTCAGCATGCCATCGTTCGCATTCTGCTGCTTGGCGATCTTCATCTCGTCAACGATCACATTCGGAACGATGCCCAGATTCTGAATAGAGCGGCCACTTGGTGTGTAGTAGCGCGCGGTCGTTAATCTCAGCGCTGAACCATCGCTCATCGGGATGATTGTCTGCACCGATGCCTTGCCGAAAGTCTTCGTGCCCATGATGATGGCTCGCTTGTTGTCCTGCAGGGCGCCGGCCACGATTTCCGATGCCGATGCCGAGCCACCGTTTACCAATACAACGATAGGGGCGCCATTAAGGGCGTCGCCTGGCGTAGCCGAGAACTTAAGGCGGGAGTCCGGAACGCGACCGTCGGTATAAACAATAAGACCCTTGTTGAGGAAAGTATCCGCCACCGATACGGCAGCGTTCAGTACTCCGCCCGGGTTGTTGCGCAAATCCAACACCAGACCTTTGAGGTTGCCCTTGTTCTCGCGTTTGAGCGTCTTCAGGGCGTGGTTCAGGCTGTCGCCCGTGTTCGCCTGGAATTGGCTGATGCGTATATAGCCGTAACCGGGTTCCAGTATGCGATTCTTTACGCTTTCGATTTTGATGATCGAGCGTGTCAGCGTGAACGTAAGGGGTTTGTTGCTGCCCTCGCGCACCACCGTCAGCTTGATCTGGCTCCCCGGTTTGCCGCGCATGTATTTGACGGCATCGTTAAGCGTCATGCCCTTTACCGCTTTTTGATCGAGCTGAATGATGAAATCGCCGGGTTTGATGCCAGCATGTGCGGCGGGTGAACCGTCAATTGGTGAAACAACCTTGACCAGTCCGTCTTCCATCGTGACTTCAATACCCAGGCCACCGAACTCGCCCTCGGTGCCGACACGTAATTCTTTGAACTGTTCGGGATCCATGTAGGCGGAATGCGGGTCGAGCCCGGCGAGCATTCCCTGGATTGCATCGTCGATAAGTTTCTTGTCGCTTACCGGCTCTACATAATCGGTTTTGATTCGGCTGAAGACTTCAGTGAAGGTGCGCAGTTCTTCGATTGGTAACGGACTGTCAGCCTCGCTTGCCGCGGTGCTGGTTGGGCGGTCAGCCTGCACTGCGCGCTCGAGCGTGATGCCGACGCCGACGAATATCCCGAGAAGCAGGATCAGGGCATAGCGAAGAAACAGATGGCCTTTCGGCGGAGTCTGCCCGCGGTCGGGTGACAGGTGCGGCTGATTCATCTAGGGTTCTCCAGAATCCAGGTGGCTAAGCGGCAATCCATTTCAGGGTACCGCAATAACGTCAGATACAGCAATTAGTCGTTCAAGTTTAACGCATTTTGCACCACTTCAGCGGGTTTCGGGGTGTTCCGTTATGCCTGATTTCAAAGTACAAACCGGGCCGCGAAGTTCCGCCAGAATTGCCGACACTGGCAATCACTTGGCCGGCCTCAACCCAGTCTCCAACCTGCATGTCCAGGCTTTGATTGTGACCATAAAGACTCATATAGCCATTGCCGTGATCAATGATCATTAGCAGTCCAAAGCCGCGCAACCAGTCGGCATACGCGACGCGTCCGCGAAAGACAGCAGTCACGTTTCGCCCTTCGGGCGCTGCCAGAAAAATACCTTGCCATTTGAGATCGCCGATATGCTTGGGCTGGCCGAAACGGTCAAGAATCTTGCCCCGTACTGGCAGGCGCAGCTTGCCTCGATAGTCGGCGAAGCGGCTATCCAGGCCAGGCAGCGGCACCTCGGGCGCATGGGCCATCGCGCTCTGAATTCCTTTGACCAGCCTTGTCAGGCGTTGTTCATTTTGACGCAACTGTTCAATTTGCTGAGACTGGCTCAGTACTTTTTGGTCGAGCTGCGCCAGTGCCTTGCGGCGCTCGGTTTCGGCGACCATTAGCGCCTGCTGTTTGGCGGTTTGATTGTACCGAACCTGGTCAAGAGCGCTCTGGCGCCGCTTGATTCGGTCCTCGATAACCACGAGGCGTGATAGAGCAGTACGCGCGGCGGCGATGTGTGCCGCGCGTGCGCGTTGCAGATACTGGTAATAGGTCAGAACGCGGCTGATGCTGGCGGGGTCCCGCTGGCTCAGCAGCAGCTTGAGATACTCCTGCTGTCCAAGGATATAGGCGGATCGCGCCTCGTCTTGAAGGTCACGAATTTCGCCACTCACCTGGTCCTGCGCGCGCTCTTGCGCGGCGCGTGCGCTGGCGAGGCGTACCGTCTCGGTCTTGCGTTGCTTGTCGAGCTGCTTGAGGGTAAGAAGTGTCTGGCCGATCTGCCGCTCGGCATCGCGTAGCGCCTCGCGTTCGGCATCGCGCTGGCCGCGCGTCTTGTCGAGATTATCCTGCAGAGTCTTGAGACGCGCGCGCAACTCTACAAGCTGGCGTGCGGCGTTACGCGAGTCGTTGGCGGCGGCGATGGGGGAATGTATCGCGAGCGCGCTTGCCAGCAGCGCACCTATGACTCCAGTCAGCGTGCGTCGCACGCATCCCTCCACGCTGGCCTTAGTGCCCAGCAGCATTCTGGGTTTAGCTCCTGTGATGCAGCGGGCAAAGCCGCTGTCGGCCTGGTGCGCGGGGCGCCCGTTTTCAGGCGTCCAGCTCAACCAGGGGTCGCCCGCTCATTTCAGGGGGAATGCGTAAGTCCATGAGGTAGAGCATGGTAGGCGCCACATCCTCAAGAGAGCCAGTAGCTGCCATGTGAGCTTTTCTTCCCATGTAGAGAAATGGCACCGGATTTGTAGTGTGCGCCGTATGCGGTTGATTTGTTTCGGGATCAAACATCTGCTCGGCGTTGCCATGATCGGCGGTAACCAACATCTCTCCACCGACCTCGCGGATGAGTGGAGCGATGCGTCCCAGGGATTGGTCGAGGGACTCAATGGCGCGCACGGTTGCATCAAAGTCACCAGTGTGTCCGACCATATCGGCGTTGGCAAAATTACAGATAATAACGTCGTAGTTGCCACCCTTGATGGCCTCGACCACCCTGTCAGTAACTTGTGGCGCACTCATCTGCGGCTTGAGATTGTAGGTGGCAACTTCGGTCGGCGACGGGATGAGCACGCGATCTTCACCTTCGGCCGGTGTTTCTACGCCGCCGTTGAAGAAAAACGTCACATGCGCGTATTTCTCCGTTTCTGCGATTCGCAGCTGATGCTTGCCTAGGCTCGCAAGATAGGTGCCGAGAACATTGCGTAGGCGCTCCGGCGGGAAGGCAACCGGGATGTGAAACTCCGATTGATACTCGGTGAGGCTCACGAAACGGCCGAGCTTCGGTCGCACGGCGCGATGGAAGCCGTCAAATGTGTCTTCAATGAATGGACGTGTAATCTGGCGTGCACGATCAGAACGGAAGTTCATGAATAGCACTACATCGCCATCCGCAATATGCGCGGCTTCAGCGCCGGGCGGAATCACGACTGTCGCTTTCACGAACTCGTCCGTTTCGCCGCGTGCGTAGGCGGCCTCCAGTGCCGCTGCCGCGGTTGGCGCTTGATACTCGGCCTGGCCTTGGGTAATCAGATCATAGGCCGCCTGGATGCGCGGCCACCGGTGGTCGCGGTCCATGGCGTAGTAGCGCCCGATGACGGAGGCAATGCGGCCGCGCCCGAGGCTGAGGAATTTCTCCTCCATTGCATGGATTGACGTCTGGGCGCTTTGTGGCGGCGTATCCCGGCCATCGAGAAATGCGTGCAAAAAAACATTCTTTGCGCCGCGCTTCACGGCCAACTCCGCCATGGCGTGAATATGATCCTCGTGGCTATGGACGCCCCCGGGAGACAAAAGTCCAAGTATATGGACCGCTTTGCCGGTGGTGATAGCGAGATCGACCGCGTCCGTGAGGGTTTTGTTTGTGAAGAATGATCCGGAGCTTATCGCCCGGTTAATGCGCGTGTATTCCTGGTAAACCACGCGGCCGGCGCCGAGATTGAGGTGTCCGACCTCCGAGTTGCCCATCTGGTTTGAAGGCAGTCCGACAGCTGCCTCCGAGGCTCGAATCAAGGTATGGGGATAATTTGCCCAAAGGTAATCCCAAGCGGGTTTGCGGGCGCTGGCAATGGCATTATTTTGGGTATTTTCCCGGTAGCCCCAGCCATCCATGATGACCAGTACTAGTGGTTTGGGGATGAACGCCATGCCTTTGTTTAACCTACGTGAATTTATGGTCTTTTAAAATAAGCTAATATTGTATAATGTTTCCAAAACAATGACAGCCATGGAATTAGCGGACCCTCCGTCACTGGGCAAGAATCGGATGGGCGGGTCAGTATTGCTGGGTTGCAACTTCTAATCGACAACGAGGTAATGACATGAGCGTGATTGCCGAGCATGTGGGCTTGATTACCAACGAGGAGGACATCTACCAGGCTTCCCATTCGTTGAAGGCCATGGCGCACCCGCTGCGACTTAAAATCCTTTGCATGCTGGGGACCGTGAACGAGGTTAGCGTGCAGGAAATCGTCGAGCACGTGGGGACATCTCAGAGCAATATTTCCCAGCACCTTTCTATCCTTCGGGACAAGGGGATCCTGGCGTCACGCAAGGATGCGAACAAAGTCTACTATCGCATCGCGGAGCCTGAAATCATCAATCTGATCGGCGCTATGCGAGCCGCATTTTGCAGCGACTACAGCAAGGCATGATTAGTGGCTTTCACGGCTTCCGATTCGTTCAGTGTAGCGGGAGATATGGGCCAGATTAGCCGCTGGGGCATGCAACTGGCCGCTGCGGCGCGTTTGATCCGGAAGGACAGGGCAGCCGACCCAACCCGAACCTAAATCGCAATTTGAGCATTTCCTGGAATTGTCCATGCAGCAGTTCGTCATTCAAAACTGGTACTTGTTTGTCGCTTTGGTGGTTGTTTTGGCCCTGCTGGCAGCAGGTCCAATCAGCCAATATCTTCACGGAATCAAGGCCGTGCCGGTAGCTCAGGTGGTACGCATGATGAATCATGATTCGGCGATTGTCGTCGACGTGCGCGAACCGGATGAGTTCAAGAGCGGACATATTCCCGATGCCATCAACATTCCGCTCGGCACGTTGGGCAGCCGCCTGGGTGAGCTGGAGAAATTCAAAGGCCGACCAGTGGTTGTCAGCTGCCGTACGAGCCAGCGCTCCACAAAGGCCGCCATGACACTGCGCAAGCATGATTTTGCGTCCGTGCACGTCCTGGCCGGTGGGATAATTGCCTGGCAAAATGAAAACCTGCCGACCCGCAAGTGAGACTATCGTGACCGCCCCAGCCACAGTTCGTATGTACTGCACCCGCATCTGCCCTTATTGCACCATGGCTGACAAGCTGCTGGAGCGCAAAGGGGTAAAAGCCGAGAAGATTCTGGTGGATGAGTTGCCCGATCAGCGTGTGGAAATGGTGCGCATTACCGGCAGAACTACCGTGCCGCAGATATTTATCGGCGCTACTCATGTGGGCGGCTACACCGATTTGGCGGAACTCGAGCGTTGTGGCAAGCTCGACGCCATGCTTTCGACGCCGGGCTAAAGAATCCGGCGCGGAGCAGTTTGTCACCTAGGTCCGCTGCAAAAGTAAATTACGCGGAAATGGCGAGACATCGCGAGCTGATGACCCGCGGTTTTTCCACCACACATAACATAAAACATCACACAATGTAGGAACCGCCAATGGCAGAGTCGAACCAGCCCCAGGGCCCAGTGCTGAATCTGGAAAAGATCTACGTCAAAGATATTTCTTACGAGGCGCCCAACGCCCCGAGGGTTTTCATGGAGCAGTCGATGCCCGAGGTAGGCATCCAGCTTAATATCGGTCACGAAGCCATCACCCCCGGCGAGGGATTGTACGAAGTCACCCTTTCAGTGACGGTTACCGCTAAGATCCAGGACAAGACCATGTTTCTGGCCGAGGCACAACAATCTGGCCTGTTCCGCATCACCGGAATCCCGGGCGAGGACTTGCCGATGATACTTGAGATCAGTTGTCCCAATATCCTGCTGCCCTTTGCGCGCGAGGTGATTAACGATCTTGTCGGCAAGGGCGGTTTTCCGCAGCTTCTCATCAATCCAGTAAATTTCGAAGCGCTGTATCAGCAGAAGCACGCTGCGGCAAGCGCCCAGCAGAAAGGGCACTAGATCCGGTGGCGGACGCAGTCCGCGCGGGCGGCATATTTGGCTGATTGCGCATGATGGCGCACACGACCCGTGATTTTGAAATAGCCGTGCTCGGTGCCGGTTCTTGGGGCACCGCGCTTGCCGTGTTGCTCGCGGGTAACGGTTATCGCACCCTGCTCTGGGGACATGACGCGGCGCGCATGGCGCGGTTGGCGCACGAACGCAGCAATGCAGCCTACCTTCCCGGTGTGTCGTTTCCTGACAATTTGTATGTGCGCGAGGACCTGGCTGCCCTGGCCCAGGAATGCTCGCAGTTTCTGGTCGCCGTACCAAGCCAGGCATTCCGCGCAACGCTCGAGATTCTCGCTCCGCATGCGGCGACGGATGCCATTCTGGCTTGGGCAACCAAGGGCATGGAACCGGCTACTGGCCGGTTGTTGAGTGAGGTCTGCGACAGCGTTTTCGGAGCTGGCAGACGCACCGGTGTTATTTCCGGTCCGACGTTTGCTCCCGAAGTGGCGCGTGGTCTGCCGACCGCGCTCACGGTCGCGGCCCACGATCCGTCCGTTGCTGAGACCATTGCGCAGTGGTTGCGCAGCGACCACTTGCGTGCCTATACCAGCCAGGACATGGTGGGTGTCCAGATCGGCGGCGCCGTAAAGAATGTCATGGCCATTGCTACCGGCATCAGCGATGGGCTGCGACTGGGGGCCAACGCACGTGCGGCATTGATTACCCGCGGGTTGGCCGAAATCGGGCGTCTTGGCGAAGCATTGGGTGGGCGTCCGGAAACACTGATGGGTCTAGCCGGTGTCGGAGACCTGGTACTCACATGCACTGACGACCAGTCGCGCAACCGACGGGTCGGTTTGGCACTCGGTCGCGGGGGCTCCCTGCGTACAGCACTGGCGCAGCTGGGCCAGGTGGCGGAAGGGGTGGGTACAGCACGCGAGGTTCTGACGCTGGCGCGCCGCCTGAGTGTGGAGATGCCTATTACCGAGCAGGTCTTTCGCGTGTTGTTTGAGGGCGTATCGCCGCAGGAGGCGGTGGAAGCGTTGCTCAAGCGCGAGCCCAGGCGCGAGCAATAGACAACGCCATTGGCAGCCTCGGTTGTCCCGCAGTTGACCCGGCATTTCGCTGGTCAGGAAACAAACCCGCCCTGGCGCCAGGCTTCGTAGACTGCGATTGCGACAGCATTGGAAAGATTCAGGCTACGGACGCCCGGTCGCATCGGCAGGACCAGGCGCTGATCCGGCGGCAAGCTGTCCAGCACCGTCTGCGGCAGTCCGCGCGTCTCCGGGCCGAAAAGCAGCGCATCTCCCGGCCGATAGACAATGTCCGTGAAGAGACGTTGCGCACGAGTCGAATACGCGAGCAAGCGCCCGGGTTTTACTTGCTCTAAGAATTGTTCCAGTCCCTCATAGGTCTGTACGTTTACCCATTCATGATAATCCAGGCCGGCACGCCGTAGCTGCCGGTCATCCAGCGTAAATCCCAGGGGTTTGATGAGATGCAGCTGCGCGCCGGTGTTGGCGCACAGCCGTATCACATTGCCGGTATTCGGCGGAATTTCGGGTTCATAGAGAACCACGTGCAGTATGCCGGTTTGCATGGAGTTTGATCGGTAATCGGGGTCTGGCGCGAATCTTGCAACCAGATCACTGGAATTCCAAGCAAGTAGGACTACAGTTTGTTACAGGTATCAATAGTTTACATAAACCCCCGGGTGCCAGCGAGGAATAGGAGATGTCGGCGGTAAGCGTTAGGCCAAAAAAATAC
>JAKBDW010000060.1:0-8612 GCA_021834245.1 Pseudomonadota bacterium | reverse complement strand
CAGATTGGGGTTACCGGCAAACTGCCCGCCGAGGCCAGGGCTGTAGAGCGCATTGAGATCGGGGGCGCGGAAGGCCGTGCCGTAGGATGCGATCCAGCGCCAGGTCGGCGTCATGTCCCAGCCCCAGCCGATCTGCCCGGTGCCATGGTTGCCGAAACGACTGTGACGGTCCTCGCGCAAGGCGAACTGCAGCTGCTGGCTGCCGATCGTGCTCAGAAGATCAGCGAAGACAGCGTTGTCATGCATCGAATTATCGAACACGATGTTATCTGTATAGTCGTTCGAATAACCGGCATCATTGACAAAGCTGTAACCGAGAGTCAGCAGGTTTGACTTGTTGAGACTCAGATCGTGCTGCCAGTCCACGCTATTGCGGTGCGTGGTGATTTGCGACACATAGTTGCCATAGGTCGCGAGATCGACCAGCGAATTGCCGAGACTTAGAGTCTGCACCCAGTTGGTGCCGGTGGCGTCCTTGAGGCGCAGGTTTACCACGCGGTTCTGGCCGCGACTGTAGTCGCTTCCCGGGTCGAACGAGGTGCTCAGATATGAATTCCAGGCGTTGAGCGCGAGCGAGCCGCTTGTCCCCAGTGGCGAATTCAGGCCGGCAGTGACGCTGTGCTGCTGGTAGCCATCATTGTTCGGACTGTAGAGAGACGGTCCGGCCGAAGGGTTGGTCGCAGGGAAGCCGGCCGATCCGTGGTAGGACGCATTCGCGTAGACTCGTATCTTGTCGCCGACGCCCATACCGACATCTACGCCATGCGTGCGGAAACTGCCGCCATCCACTTCGGCCGTCGGGCCGCGCGGCTTGCGCGTGAAGATCTGAATGACTCCGCCAATGGCGTCGGAGCCGTAAAGGGTGGCGCGCGGTCCGCGCACGATTTCAATGTGGTCGATCTGGGATGGATCCAGGTTTTCCCACGCAAAGTCGCCGCTCGTCGCATCCGCCGCGCGCACGCCGTCGATGAGCACCAGAACGTGATTGGAATTGGTACCACGCAGGAACACGCTGGTCTGGCTTCCCGGTCCGCCGGTGCGCGAAATATCAATGCCCGCCTGGGTACGCAGCAACTGCACCATGTCCGTGGCCTGGCTGCGCTCAATATCGTCACGGGTAATGACGGTCACGGATGCCAGCGCTTGGTCTTCTGGTTGGGCAACGCGCGACGCCGTAATGACAATGGGTTGCGCGCTGCTGTCGTCGGCCAAGGCTCGGTGAGTGGCCGCCAGAACGATAAGTGACAAAGCGGAAATCGAAAGAACTGCTGTCTTGCCAAACAAGCTACTCTCCCCGCGCACCCACCGTGCGCCTCGTAATTTTATAGTTGATTACGCATGGAAACACGCAGGAGAGTAAGGATCGCACGCCCGGAAGGCGCGACCGGCCGCCCTCCGCAGCGTTGCCACGTAGCTCAGGCCGGTCTCCGGGCTTACGAGTGTTGTTGCCAACCGGGCAAATCGCCTTCCCGCGCTCTGGCAGTGGCCAGTGGATGAACGCAGTGGCTGACGTGATTTGCCGCAACTCGTTTACCGTTGCGGGGGCAGCGCTGGAATCGTTGCGTCAAGACACTACGCAGCTCACCAGCTTCCCGTTTCACCCCGCGCGCATAACTTCCG
Organism: Pseudomonadota bacterium; assembly: GCA_021834245.1. GTDB lineage: Bacteria > Pseudomonadota > Gammaproteobacteria > Acidiferrobacterales > UBA6901 > JAJXUF01. The sequence continues at coordinate 6,992 of JAKBDW010000060.1, read as the reverse complement.
CAGGGCACCTGAGTCAGGCGTGCACGATATGCGCTCGATCCAAGGCTGTCAATACGACCTGCCTTGATCGGGTGAACCTTGCAAGACTGCCGGATTGCATTGGGACCGCGCGCAGTTTAGCGGGCAGACAGAATCTGGGGTATCCCGAGGTGCCAGCCCTGGGCATTGCGGATACCCATGCGCAGCAGGGCGTTACGGGTGTCTTCGTTTTCCACGCTTTCGGCTATGGTCTCAATGCCGAAGGACGTGGCAAGTTCGTGAATGTGTTCGACGATCTTGCGGTCAGCCTCATGATCGAGCATGCCGCGCACGAACGTGCCCTCGATCTTGAGATACTCTGGCCGGAACAGGTTCAGGAAATGGTAGGTTGAATAGCCGCTGCCAAAATCGTCCAGCGCAAGCTTGCATCCAATGCGCCGTAGCGCCTGGATATCCGCCAGCAGGGTATCGGTGATCGTTACATTCTCGCGCTCGGTGATTTCTATGACTATGGACTTGCCGCTGCGGCATGACGGACCAATCAGCTCCTCGAGTTGAGTAACGAATCCGCGGTCGTTGAACGAACTTGGATCGAGGTTGAGAAACAGGCCGTAGCCCTCAGGGGCCAGGCGCAATGCCTGGCCGATGATGTGCATGTCGATTTCGCGCGTCAGACCCAGCTCTTCCGCCACCGTAATGAAGTCACCGGCCTTGATGGTCGCGCCGGCGTGCTGCATGCGCGCCAGCGCCTCGTAGGCAATGGGCTCGCCGCTGCGGATATCGCAGATAGGCTGGAACGCCGGCATGAGGTTGCCTTCCTCCAGGGCGTTGCGCAGCTGAAATCCCTGGCTAAAGATGGACATGAGCGCGCGGCTGATGTCAGGCGACAGCACTTCAACGCGATTGCGGCCGCGGCGCTTGCTGTGGTAGAGCGCCACATCGGCCGCGCTTACGAGATCTTGTGCCTTCTGCCCATGGGTGGGGGCCTCGGCGACACCGATGCTGCACTGAAGCTGGATATGGCCGACCGGCAGATTGATGTAGGTCTCATTAATGGCTGTATGCAGTTTCTCGGCGATGTTGGTCGCGTCGCTTAGCGCGGTATTCTTCAGAACCATCGCGAACTCATCGCCCGCCAGGCGTGCGACGTAGTCGTTTCGCCGAATGGTCTTTTTGAGCAATCCGGAGATGGCGCGCAGGGCATCGTCTCCGGCCGGATGGCCATAGGTATCATTAATGAATTTGAAACCGTCGAGATCAACAATCAGCAGGCACACTGACTGATTTTTGGGCAGATGATCGGAAAGGATCACTTCCATCTGGGTGTCGAAGTGGCGCCGGTTGTACAGACCTGTCAGGGGGTCGGTAACTGAAAGATAATAAAGATCATCCTGGTACTTGGTGAGCAGTTTATTGAGCTCCACGCTTTGCGTGATATCACCGAGGGTGCCGATGACCCCGGAAAACCGTCCAGCGGTATCAAACTGCGCGTCTGCATCGAGGTGAACCCATAGGCGCTTTCCGGCAGCGCTGCGCAGGCAAATTTCACGGTTCTTGTCGTGCATCGCCGGCAGGCTCTGCGGGGTGAAGTCGGCTGCCGCCTGTTTTTCCATCAGAAAATCGGTAAACGGCCGGTCGAGTGCTTCCTCAATGCGAAAGCCGGTTAGCGTCTCCCAAGCCGGATTGAGAAAGCTGATGCGGCCTTCTACGTCGAGTTCCAACAGAATTTCGCGCATGCCGTTGACCAGGGTGCGCAGGCGGTTCTCGCTGTGTTCCAGCAGCTCCCGCGTTTCTTCGAGATTCCGTATGTAATGGCGCATGCCGGCGGAGCCGTCGGCGAACGCCTGGTTGAGCTCCTGGATTTCGCGCGTACCAGACTTGATAAGTCTTACGTTTGGCGTCCAATTGCCGCGCGAGACCTGGCGCGCCATCTCTGTCAGTGGCTTGAGTGGCGCAGTGAAGCGCCGCAAGAGGGAATATGTGATGGCGATAGTGGCCAGCAGCAGGGCGCCTAGAAAAATCAAACTGTGGCGTATGAGCCCACTCACGCTTTCGTTGATTGGTCCGTTGGAAAGTACAAGTTCCACCGCACCGTGAGCTTTATGCGGCAGAACCATTGCCACACTGACGATCCGCTGCGCCTGACTGCCAATCAGCAATCGCGTGAGCCAGGTGGCGCGTGGTGTCGTTCGTTCTTCCTGGTACAGCACGCTCGCGCGGCTGTCGATAATTCTTACACTCGCGATTGCCGGTTCGCTTACCATGTCGTAGAGAATGTTGTCGACGGCAGTCGCATTCTTTTCGCTAATCATCAGTTCCAGGTCCGGTACTTCCAGCACGGCCAGCGCGTAGCCTAGCTGTTGTTGTGCCTGTAGCTGGATTCTCGCGGCGCGCATCGTGAAATACGTCATGGCGACGACAGCAGCGACAACCATGAGCGCAAATACCGTAATGCTCATGCGCGTGCGCAGTGTTCCGGGTAGGCGCAGGTTGCGCAGAGTCAGCGGGATTAGGGAGGCAAAGCGATTGCGAAAAAGATTTCGCGCCACAAAATGGCGGCCGGATCCGGCTTGTGGTGGTTCGGGCACGGGTTTGAAGTATACATGAATTGCGCGCGCGTCCAAGGTTTCATGCGGGCAAAAACACGCGATCTTCGTTGCGTCCCAGCTGGCGAAATTGGCACCCGTAAACTTGTTCAAGCAAGCCGATGTCGAGCACGGTGTCGAGCCGGCCGTGGCGATGTTGGCCATTTGCCATAAGAAACAGTCCATGGCTGCAGAAACGTGTCGCGAGATTCACGTCGTGCAGCACCATGATATTTGCGTGTTTCAGCCGAGATGTCCGCGCTGTCAGCAATTGCAGGACCCGGATCTGATGATGCAGGTCGAGATGGTTGGTTGGTTCGTCCAGAAGACAGATTGGGGCATCTTGCGCGATAAGCGCCGCGATCTCCACGCGTCGGCGTTCGCCACCGGAAAGTGTCGCCAGGGCTCGTTCGCCACAGGCCGACAGATCAACTGCCGCAAGCGCTGCACTCGCGATACGCCAGTCCTCGGCGTTTTCCCATTGCCAGGCGCGCAGGTGCGGATGGCGGCCGCTCAGCACCGTCTGCATGACATTGCCGGCGAAGCCAGCTTCCGCTTCCTGCAGGAGCACAGCGCGTGCCAGCGCTAGTTTTCGCGGATGCACCTGTCTGATGTCGCGGTCGCCCAGCAGTACTTGGCCGCGATCCGCGTGCCGTAACCCGGATAGCGCATGCAGCAATGTGGTCTTGCCGCTGCCGTTGGCACCTAGAATGGCCCAGTTATCCCCGGCATGCAGCTTAAGATCGAGTCCGGCGCATAGCGTGCGTCCGCCAATAGCAAGGGTCAGGTCGCATGTTTCGAGGAGCGTCATGGGACACGCGCTCGCGACAGCAGAAGCAGGAATGCTGGAACGCCGAGCAAAGCGGTTATGACTCCCACCGGAAGCTGCACCGGCGTCAGCAAACTGCGCGCTAGCGTGTCGCATACGACCAAAAAGCTACCTCCCAGGAGGGCCGAGTGCGGCAGTAGGCGGCGGTAGTCGGAGTCGCCCGTTAGCCGCAAGAGGTGAGGGATGATGAGACCGACAAAACCGACGCTGCCGGCCTGCGTGACCGCGCTTGCCGTCATAAAGGAAGCAAGAAGGTAGATGGCGGTGCGCAGGAAAACCACATCCGCACCGAGGGCAGCGGCAACCAGTTCGCCGCGCGCGTAGACGTTGAGACTGCGAGCAAGCGGTAGTGACAGCAGGAGACCGGCCGCCAGAGTGGCGCCGGCCCAGGCCGGATGCCTGGCGTAGGACATGTCGCCGATCAGCCAGAACAGCATTCCCTGAACATTGCTGCTGGGTGATACGGCCAGCAGAAAGCTGATGACGGCACCCCATCCGGCGGCAATCACCACCCCCGTCAATAGCAGTCGCGACTGGGTCCAGACCCCGCTGGCGCGGCTCAGTCCGAACACGATAATGGTGGAGGCAAGGCTGCCGATGAAGGCATTTGTGCCAATCCAGGCTGTTCCGAGACCGAGCAGCATAGATCCGAGAGCAGCCACAGCGGCACCACCGGATACCCCCAGAACATAAGGGTCGGCCAGCGGATTGCGTAGCAGCACCTGTAGCAGCGCTCCGGAAAGGGCTAGCAGGGCACCGACTGCGAACGCGGCCAGGGCCCGTGGCAGGCGCAGGTCGCGGACGATGGTTGCATCCACACCGTGTGCATGGCCGAACAGTATTTGCCAGATATCGCCCAAGCTGAGGTGTACGCTGCCGGTCCACAGCGCAAACAGCAAGCTTGCCGGTGCTGCGGCGCAAAGAGCAATGGTGAGTCCCGACCTGCTCATTGCCGCTTTTAGGATAGGTGCATAATGGGCCATGCGTGCTGCTGCGCATGGCGCGCAAGGGTTGCATCTGGATTTACCGCTACGGGATGGTCTACCACTTCGAGCAACGCTAGGTCATTGTGCGAATCGCTATAAAACCAGCTGCCGGCAAGACCTTCCTTGCGTTTTGTCAGCCAGTCGCGCAGCCGAGTTACTTTGCCTTCGCGGTAGCTTGGTACGCCGGCGACCTTGCCCGTAAACTGGCCTTGGACCTCCTCCGGTTCGGTTGCGATGAGGTGGGCGATGCCGAATTCAGCGGCGATCGGCGCGGTAATGAAGCTGTTTGTCGCTGTGATGATTAGCAGGGTATGACCCTGGGCGCGATGGTTTTCGACGAGGGCGCGTGCCGGCGGAGTGATGAGCGGCATGATTTTGGTGCGCATGAAGTCTGTGCGCCATTGTTCCAGGGTAGCACGGTCGAAGCGGGTAAGCGGCTTGAGCTGGTGTTGCTCCAGAAACTCGAAAATATCCAGAGTTCCATCGAGGTAAGCCTGATAGTAACGGTTGTTATCGCGCGCGAACTGTGCGCCATCGACGGCCTTGCGTTCAACCAGGTATTCGCCCCAGGCATGGTCACTGTCGCCACGCAACAGGGTGTTGTCCAGATCAAAGATTGCCAAGGTCAATTGCAGCTCCAAGGGCTTAGCGGGTTAAATGGCGCCTAGGATAACAGGCAGCCAGAAGAATGCCGATGGGGCAGAACGCGCATGTATGGGCTGCCGGCACGTTGCCGCCGGCCGCGGATCGTGAAAAAATTCATAGACTATGAGGTTGAACCGGGCAGGCGTCCTACAATGATTGATGAGAACGGCTACCGGCCCAATGTCGGAATCATACTGTGCAACCGCCAAGGCCGGGTATTCTGGGCGCGTCGTACCGGCCAGGATGGCTGGCAATTTCCCCAAGGCGGGATAAAACAGAGCGAGACCGTGGAGCAGGCGCTGTTCCGCGAGTTGCACGAGGAGATCGGCCTGGACCCGGCGCACGTCGCGCTCATTGGGCGTACGCGCGAATGGTTGCACTACGATATCCCCAAGATGTTTCTGCGCAGCGGACGCCAGACCCGGTTTCGCGGGCAGAAACAGATCTGGTTTCTTTTGCGACTTGTTGCCAACGAGATGAACGTGCGGCTTGATGTCACGCAGGATCCCGAGTTCGATGCCTGGCGCTGGGTTGATTACTGGAGTCCGCTCGACAGCATCGTCGAATTCAAGCGTCACGTCTACGAGCAGGCGCTGACAGAATTGGCGCCCTTGCTTGCCGGGATACCGGGGTGATTGAGCAGCTCGTTGCCTTGTGCGACCGCAACATTTTCCGGATTTCAGGCATGGATGATGCCGCGGTCTATGACTTGGCGGATGACCGGGTCGGGGCATGCTTACCTCTGAGCTGCGGCAGCAGGCTGTCGCGCACTATAGATATTCCGCCAATGTCAGTTCGTGCTGCCGGATGCGGCGTATTGTGTGCGCGTAACCTTCCCGGCGTGCTGTTTGTCGGGCCGGCGCTTTCTGCGCGAGAATCGGGCTGGCCGACGTTGACCAGGCAGGCGGATTATCATTTCTATGAAAATCGCCCGTTTGGCTGTCTCGGTCTGCAGGACCTCAGGTACGAATATGTCCTCACCGATGCTTTTGTGCCCGGCAAAACCCTCTTTGGTACTGGCGCTGCGCGTGCGGTCCGCGCTGAACTCGAGCGTGTCTTGTGCTAATTACCGTTAATTCCCGCCGGCAGGCGGCATTGCAGAAGGACGCGACCGGATCGCCTGAAAAGTGGTGACCTCCAAAACGGCAACCGAAGTTCCTACCAAAGTCTGGTCTTCGCGCCATCCGCTGGCCGCAGCCTTCCTGTTAATTGTCATCATCCTTGCCGGATTGTTCGGTTTTTCGCGCCTGCCCGCCGGTTTGCCGCCGCACCTGAGTTATCCCTATTTGCTCGTGCTGGTGCATGACCCCGGCGTGCCCGCTACCATCATGGACGAGCGGGTCGCTGCCCCTCTGCTGCACGATTTCAGCGCGCTGCCCGGTCCGCGCGACGTACGCAGCACCAGCTCGGAAGGCGATACCAATTTCGCGCTTTATTTTGACAGCGTTCCGCAGCGCGAGCGGACCCTCCCCCAGTTACAGGCGCTGTTGGCGCGCGACGCCACGCTGCTGCCCTCGACCGCTGACAGGCCTGTGGTGGTCAAGGGCGAGGCATTCGGTGCGCCGCGCGTCGAACTCATGTTGACGGCCCCTGGTCGTTCGCTCGTCGACCTGCGGCACTGGACCGAAGAAAACCTGTTGCCTCAATTTGTCGGTCTGCACGGGGTGGCCAGCGTACGCGTTGACGGCGGACCGCTGCGTGAGATTCAGGTGGTGCCGGATCAGCGGCGGCTGGCGGGACTGGGCCTTGCTCTGGATGACGTGGTTTCGGCAGTTCGGGCCGGTGAGGCGCAGAGTCCTCAAGGTTATATCGTGGCGGCCGCGCGCGCCGGGTCGGCCGTTATCGGCACGCTACCAGTGCGTCTTGCAAGTGGCGACACGCTGTCGCTGTCAGAAGTCAGCCGGGTACGGGAAACCGAGGATGATGTTGGCCCTGTGCTGCGTTTCGACGGCAAGCCCGCAGTGCGCC
>JAKBDW010000569.1:0-8617 GCA_021834245.1 Pseudomonadota bacterium | reverse complement strand
CGCGCTCAGGATGTGTTTCCGTGACAGGCCCCGTTCGTTCGCACCGGGTCCCATCGGGAAATAGACTTTGGTCGCAAGCACGTACTGGTCGCGGTTGGCAAAGAGGTTGCCCAGCAGCCGGCCCGTGATTTCCTCGCTCTTGCCGTGCGAATACACGTCGGCGGTGTCGAAGAAGGTCACGCCCGCCTCGACCGCGGCGCGCACGATGGGCTCGGCTTCCGTCTCGTCCAGGTGCCAGGCACGCTCGGCGCGATCGCCATAGCTCATCATGCCGAGACAGATCCGCGAGACCTTCAGCCCGGACCGGCCCAGATTTACGTATTTCATGTTGCTCTCTCCTTGCTCATTGACGTTGGTGGATGGCGATCCCCGCGACCACGAGACCGACCCCGACCAACCCACGCGGACTCGGTATCTGGCGCAGCACGACGGCACCGATCCCCAGCGCAAAGACCGGAAGCAATGCCAGCATCAGCGCAAAGCTCGCGCGCGGAAGCCTCGCCATCGCAAGCTGGTCGCATACATAGGGAATCACCGATGAACACACGCCCACGCCCACGCCGGCAAGCAGCAACACCGGATCGGTGAATGCGGGCAGCGCTCCCTTGAGGCCGACGGGTGTCACGACAATCGCTGCGATCGACATCGCCGCACCCAGGCGTTCGATGCTGGAGGTCGCGGGGCCCGGGACCGCGCTTTCGGCATTCGCAATGCGATGCCCCAGCACGATGTACAGCACGAACAGCGCGCAATCACCGAATGCGCATGCGAAACCCAGCGGCGCACCGGCGAGCCGGAACTCGGTGAGGGCCATCACGCCAAGCACGGTCACCAGCAGGGCCGCCGCGTTGCGACGGGTCCTGATTCCGTATGCCGCAAGCGCAATGGGCCCGAGAAACTCGATCGCTCCGACCGTGGCGAGGGGCAGCCGGTCGATGGCGAGGTAGAACAAGGTATTCATCGCCGCGAGGACGATGCCGAAGAGGATCAGCATGCGCCGCGTCGCGCGATCCAGCCGGCGGAAAACCTGCCACGGACGCCGCCACACGGCAAAGATCGCCGCAGCGCTCGCGATGCGAAGCCAGGTGACGCCAAGCACCGCCACGTGGGCGAACAGCAACACGGCCAGCGCCGGTCCGAGATAGTGGAAGACCGCACTGATCAGGAAAAAGGTCTGCGGCGGAAGCTGTCCCGACACCCGTCGGGTCACGCGTTCGGGTGGGAAAGCCTGCATTTGCGCTTTCAATTGCATGGGCGCAGTATGCGAGGCCAGGACAGACGATTGAATGGCTAATCAAAGGGGTTCAAATGTTGGTACCTTCGAATCAATGGAAGTTCGACCAAAAAACTTTCTCCCCCTTGGACAAGCTCGACCGCCGGTTGATCGGCGCGCTGCAGGCGAGTCCGAGGCTTTCCATCGCACGGCTTGGTCGCGAAGTCGGCCTGTCGGCGCCGGCCATCGCCGAACGCATGCGACGGTTGGAAGAATCCGGCGCTTTGACCTACCGCGCGGAGGTCCATCCCGGTGCGCTGGGCTACGCCATTTGCGCGATCGTTCGCGTGAGTCCGCGAACGAATGATTTGCACGTGATTCCCGCAATCGCCCGCGACATCCCGGAAATCACCGAGTGTTACCGGATCACCGGCGAGGACTGCTACTTCATGAAGCTCTATCTGCGCAGCATGGACGAGCTCGAACCGATCCTCGACAACTTCACGCCGCACGGCCGCACGACGACGTCGATCGTCCATTCGGCTCCCGTGCCGCCGAGACCTTTGCCGTTCGAGAAATAAAAACAGGGGTAAAAAAAAGGGGGGTCAGAGTCGACTTTCCGGCGGGTCGTCGGTTTCTTCGGGGTCGCCGGGAAGGTCGATCCGGAGGGAACGGGGCATGCCCGCAATCCTTGCAAGACGATTGTGGCAACCTGGCGCTCGCTTGCATGCGCGGCCGTCGGTGGTCGCCGGAAGTGGCTGTCGGCAAAAAGTCGACTCTGACCCCTGTTTTTTCATCAGGGGCTTTCGGGACGAGGCCCTGTCCGGTGACTGGAAGGGCCATCGGTCATCCCGTCTCAACGAGCAATGGCGGGTCATCTACTCCGTGGAGGCTGACGTCATGATCGTTCAAGTCGTACGTGTCACACCTCATGACTACCGGAAACGTTGATATGCGCAAACCCATTCCCGCCAAGAAGCGCGTTGATGTCACGCCCGGTGAATCGGTGCGGATCATCCGCGAGTTGCAAGGCCTCAGCCAGACCCAGCTTTCGGCCCTGTGCGGCATTCCCCAAACCACCATCTCCAGCATCGAGAATGGTCGCGTCAACCTGGGTGTCGAGCGCGCGAAGGTGCTGGGCGTTGCCCTGCGCTGCCACCCGGCTGTCCTCGTATTTCCCGGCTGGCAACTCGATTCTGCGGCCTGACCTCATTCGGGCGATCGCGCTGCTTGCCGGCTTGCCACACTCGGCGGAAACTACACGCAAGCGCAACGCAGGTCGTGCCAAACTGGCCATGTGCCGGTTAGCAAGCGAGGTGGAACATGAAACGCATGGCCCGATTCAATGTTGGCACGATCGCCATCCTTGCCACGTTCGCGCTGTGGCTGGGCGGCATCGCGCCGCTGGCCGCCGCCGCGGCCACGCCCGCCGAATCCTCCGTGACGGTGACGTACGTCAACCCCGCGCAGTTCACCGAAAACCGCCTGTACGGCAGGCAGGACCGGTTCAACCGGATCGATTACCTGGCGCAGCTCAAGGCCTACCTTATCAAGCAGGCACAGGCCGTCCTGAAGCCGGGCCAGCGCCTGCACGTCGACATCACCGACATCCGACTGGCGGGTGCGTACGAGCCCTGGCGCGGGTCGCAGTGGGATTACGTGCGCATCATGCGCGACGTCTACCCACCGCGGATCGACCTGGACTTCAAGCTGGTCGACCAGGACGGCAAGGTGTTGCGCGAGGGCAAGCGGACGTTGCGCGACCTGGACTACCTGCAGAGCAACGTGGGCATGGCGGCCTCGCAGGGCGCGCCGCTGTATTACGACAAGGCGCTGTTGCGTCGCTGGCTGAGGCGTGGTCCGGACAAGCTCTGAAACCGGGGTGTCCGCGGCGAATCCGGTAAAGGGTGCCGCGATCATCGACAGGGCGCCATGTCCAGGCTGCTGCTGAACCTGCGCAGCGTGCCCGATGACGAGGACAACGACGTACGCGCGATACTCGACGCGAAGCGGGGCGCGCTGGCACTGCCGGGAATCCTCATCGTGTCGGGGTTGGTGGCGCTGCCGGTCATCCTGTTGCGCGGATGAGAAAGCGCTGGTTTTGCCCGCCGTACCGGCGCAGGCCGGACTGCGGAGGCAGGATGCCGTGGCGAACATCGGCGAAGCCGATGGCCCGGAGGGCGAGCCGCAGGATGCGGCGAGTCATCCAGGCTCCAGAATGAAGGATTCCGCCGCGCTCATCCCGTTGATTCCGACCCCATCCCGATTCCGCAAACAGGTCCCGCGGCTGTCCTATACTCGCCGGCGAGGGGCATCGACACGGGAGGGGTGCGGCCATGTCCGACAACAAGCCATCCACGGAGACCGACGTCACCCAGGCATGGCGTGCCACACACGGCCAGAAAGCCGCCGCCGGCCGCCTGCGTATCTTCGCCGCGCTCGCGTGGATCGTCGCCATCGGCGGCGAGGCCGCCGCGATCGTGCTGCTCTACCGGCACACCTTCGACCACGGACACCTGCCGCTGCTGATCGGCATCCTGGTCGGCATCGCCATCTTCGCGATCGCCGGCAGCCTGCTGTGGAAGGCCGCCAACAAGCAGGACCCGGCCAGCAAGTCCGAACCGTTCAAGTTCTTCGTCCAGAACCAGCTCGGCGCCATCATCACGCTGGTCGCCTTCGTCCCGCTGGTCGTCCTGATCTTCATGGACAAGGACATGGACCCGAAGAACAAGAAGATCGCCGGCGGCGTCGGCGCGGTCCTGGCCCTGGTCGCCGCGTTGATCGGGGTGAGCTACAAGCCGCCGTCGGTCGAGCAGTACACCCGGGACATGAACCAGTGCGCGGCCCAGATCAAGGCCAACCAGCCCACCACCGCCTGTTCACCCGAGGTCGCCCAGCAGGCGCAGGACATCGCCCGGGACGCCGGCACCGTCGCCGACGCGACCAAAGACGCCGCGCATCCGGCCGGGCAGGACGTCGTGTACTGGATCGCGCCTGAGCAGGGCGCCAGCAAATCGTCGACGCCGCACGTCTTCCACCTGTGCGCAGGCGTGAGCCCGCTGCGCGGCAAGACCGTGCACCACGGCTCCGTGACCCAGGCCTATTCGGAAAACGCCACCCGCATCACCAAGCAGATCGCGATGGAGAAAAAGCAGTGCGGGTTTGCGGGGTCGAATTGAGCGCATCGATTGTTCAAGCGAATCGTGTAGATCAACCGTGGCTACGGCGTGGCGTATACACAGCAGACCGCGCGCGATTGCATGAAAGCATGCTAAACACTGATTGAAGAGGTTAGCATCCTTGGTGGGCAGATAGGACAAGAAGGGTTGAGTGATTCGGATGAGGAGTATCGGCGGTGGATCTAGGAAAAACAGATATGAATACCATTACTAAGCTCAGAAGGGTTCGTCTGGTCGAAGTGACGGGCCTCTTTGGCTTATATAATCACAAGATAGAGCTAAATGATGAAGAGCGTGTAACTATTATTCATGGGCCGAACGGTGTGGGCAAAACAATGCTTTTGCGTATGCTGTCCGAGCTCTTTAATGGTCATTATTCACACTTGAGGCGCATTCCATTTACATCGCTCACAGTTGGCTTGGATGGAGGTGACGCGGTAACGATTGTAAGGAAGGTTGAAGATGATGAACGGGATGGTGAGAAATCGAATTCGACAAGTGGCGTGAATCTATTTGCCATTTTGAATATTTCAAACGAAAGATTAGAGGTTGCGCTCAGTTCAACAAGCGATATTGATGAATATCTTGCTTCACGAGTTCCTTATTTCCATAGACTCAATGAAGATTTGTGGGAGGACGAGCGTGACGGGGAGGTGGTTTCGGAAGAGGATCTAAAACAGAGATATTTATCTCCGGCCGCGCGTCAACGGTTCAGTAAAATCGATGAACCTGCTGCGCTGAAGGAACTAAGATCTACCGTTCGTACACATCTTATTGAGGCGCAGCGGCTTATCCAGCTGACTCGCGGCGACGATAGAAGCCGAATGCTAAGACGCAGCTTTCAATTTGAGAGGATGATTCCAACTGTTGAACAGTACTCGAAGGAACTACAGCAGCAAATCGCTAATTCGCTCGCCAATTATGCAGGAGAGTCGCAAGCGCTTGACCAGACCTTTCCCCGCCGTCTCGTGGAGTTACGAGAAAGTCTAAGTCCCGAGTTGCTGCGAGAGAAATTGGATGAGCTTGAGACAACACGCAAAGCATTAAGTGACATGGGTCTCTTGGTAGCATCTCAAGCATATCCAGTAAGCTTATCTGAGCTAGATGGACTGGATGATGCTAAACGCAGCGTGATGACATTGTATGTTCAAGATACAGCGAGAAAACTTGGTATTCTTAGGGCGATTGCAGATCGAATTCAGCTCCTTCTCGAAAGTATAAATAGCAAGTTTAGAAACAAGCGCATTAGTGTCAGTCGTGAAAGTGGTTTGACGGTTACTGGTGTAGATGGTAATGAAATCGACATCGGGGCGCTGTCTTCCGGTGAACAGCACGAGATTGTTATCTTATACAATCTACTCTTTCGAGTAATGCCAAACACATTGATACTTATTGATGAGCCGGAACTATCCCTTCACGTGACTTGGCAAAAGAAATTTTTGCCAGAGTTGCTGGCAATCACGCAGCAGGCAAAGATTGATGCAATTATAGCAACGCATTCACCATTTATTATCGGTGACAGCGTTGAATTGATGGTTGCGTTGGACGCGGATGCTGATAATTGATCGGTAAAGGGGGGGTATTTGTGACAATTTTTGCGAAGAGTGCTAACGAAGTCGTAGCTGAAATCACGATGTCACGTCAAAATTGGACGGGTTCATTTTTTATTGTCGAAGGGCCTTCTGACTCGAAATTCTGGAGGAGTCGAAAGGCTGCCGAGTGTCAAATCGTAATAGCGAATGGTAAAACTTCAACGGTGGGTGCAATAGAAACGTCAGATAAGTGTGATATCCAAGGTATTATTGCAACTGTCGACGATGATCACGACCATATCCTCGGTGTTCAGATCAGTCGTGATAATTTAATTTATACTGATTTTTCTGATTTAGAAATGTGTCTGTTTTGTACGCGTGCATTTGATAAAATACTTTGTGAGTATGGTGATGAAAGTTCTGTCGAAAATTTTGTTCGTGGCATCAATATGGACTTGCGGACGTTTTTTTGCAAACAACTTGCAAAACTCGGCAGGCTACGTTTGCTAAACAGATTTTACAATTGCGGTGTTGATCTCAAAGACATGGTAGTTCGTAGGTTTATAGATCATAAGTCGCTAGATATAGATGAGAGTTCTGTGCATAAATATGCGGTTGCGAAAGGGTTGGCAAGGAACGAAAGTTTTCTTGCTGACATGTTACGTAAACTGCCTGATTTTGCACCTGAAAATATCTGTAGAGGACACGATTTGATTGATTTGCTGGTGATTGGATTTGAGGGCGCGCTCGGAAGCTCGCGGCCAGGACGCGAACGCCTCGCGGTTGCCCTGCGCTCGGGTGTAGACAATGCCGAAGTGCTGGCGTGGCCGATGACATCGCGGATCCAGCGATGGGAGCGTCTTTCCGGCATGAAGGTGTTGCCATAAGTGGAAATTGATGAGCAAAGCTGGTCAGGTTCAGTTATTGAGCCGTTTTCTGCCTAAACTTAGGCAAGTGCCTTCTTCAGCAACGCGTCGTACAGCTCCACCTGGAAGCGCAGGCTGATCAGTAGCAAGGACATCCAATAGAAGGATGCGAGCAGGCCGAACAGCACGACTTGCCACCAGCCTGTTTTCAGGGGCCAATCGGCGCCCGCGAACTGGATGACGATGGCTGCGACGACGGGCATGGCGCCAAGCTTGTCGATGCTGCCGGTGAACGCGGGCATCTTGCTGCGATAGCGATCGAGGCGATGAGCCGAAAAATCACTCATGGCTTGCAGACGCTCGCGCGGATACGACCGCAGCCACGCAATGATGCTTTCGTAACCGGGCATGTCGAAATCCATTTCGCTTGCCATTTCCCGTCGTTGGCGAGCGGGCGTCATCGTCAGGATTTGCGGAATCGTTGCGGACACGCTGAGAATCAGTCCTGCGATCTCGACAAGCAGCAGCGCAACCAGCACAGCCAAGACCCACGGTCTGGGCGGCAGCAGCTTGACGAGCAGCAGCATCAACGTGCCGGAAACTGCGATCAGCGCAACACCCAACCGGCCCAAGCGCTCACGTTGTGGCGTGCCGGACTGGCTCTTGGAAAAAAGCTCCTCGATTTTCTCGTCCAACGAAGCGAACGTCAGCGCCGACGTTTCCATCACGATTCCCCTTTGAGTCAATCCAGAAACGGCGTCGCCTTCAGTTAAGCCGTTTGCTCACCGCGCACCCGCCGGCGCAATCACCTCGCTGGCTCGCACCACCGAATCATCGAGGAAGTAGATCGCATCCAGGGTTGCATCGACCCACGGTTTCCTTGTCATCACATAGCCGATCTTGTTGACGACGTGGAAGCCGGGCTCCGCATACCAGCTCCCGTCGCGATCATCACCCGTTTCAACGACAGTCCAAACATGGTTGAGCGGCTGGTTACGCACTTCCTCGAACTCGAAGAAGTCACCGGATGGCTTGAGGTACACGCCCCAGACATCTGTGAAGTCGCGCTCTGAAATAAGGTCTTGATCGGAAGGCATGCACGTGACCTGCGCTGGCGGTTCCACGCATACTACCCTGGCTATACCGAGGGAATGCCGAGTTCGGTGAGAAGTCGAAATGCGGGGTCGTAGTACGCGGACGCACGGCTTGGATCGTCGGCGCTTCCTTCCGGAACGACGATGACCATCCCTTGACGTGCGCGTGTGAGCAGCACACGGTATGCGTTGAGCAGGTAGCGCTGGCGCACGTCCTTGCGGACCCGTTCCCAGCGGTTGCCTTTGAATCCGAAGTAATCCCATTGGCCGCTGTTGAGTCGCAAGTCACCGTCCCAGACGATGCAGGTCCAGTCGAGCTCAAGGCCCTGGACTTGGAATTCCGTAGCGACATCTTCCAAGTAATACGAGGATCGCACGTCATCCTTGTTTTCGAGGAACCAGCGCACCGGATCCACCTTGACGCGCACGTCAATGGCATGTGGCTTGAGCCGCTGCGCCTGTGACGACACGACAATGCCGTAGCGCTCGCTGCCGCGCGCCTGCTCGCGTAGCCATTGCTTGGCACGGGTTAGGCTGCGTGTGAGACGGATTGGGAAGGTCGGCAGTACATCGGCAAGGGCTGCACGTGCGCCATCGATTTCGAGGGCAAGTAACAGATTCACGAACTCCGACACGCGTTCGGAGCGGAATGAACGCATGGACGTTGCAAGGTGCAGAGCATCATCCCAATGCACCCGTGCATTCGACGCAAGCGCGCTCAGTTCGGTGTCAG
>JAKBDW010000380.1:0-8619 GCA_021834245.1 Pseudomonadota bacterium | reverse complement strand
TCAATGTTGCTTACTCCAATTCAACTGCAAAAAAACAGTTCGCGCTTCTGCCGCCGAAAATTATTTACCTTATCAACCCTTCATGCGGGTGATGCGTATGACAGACTCCTGGGAACGAACCCTGCGCATGATCTTCGCGAGATGCATGCGGTCGCGCACTTCGACGGTGAAATCGATCGATGAATTGGACCCATCGCGCTCCTCGATCGAGACCGTATCTATATTGGCATTCATCTCGGCGATTGCAGCTGCCACAGTGGCAAGCACGCCACGTTGATTCTTCACTTCTACGCGCAAGGCAACGGGGAATACACCCTCGATGTCCTTCTCCCAGCGCACGTCGATCCACTGTTCCGGATGCTTGCGATACTTCGCGACATTCGGACAGTCCTCGGTATGCACGACGATTCCCCGGCCCGCCGACAAGAACCCCAGAATGGGATCTCCCGGAATGGGCCGGCAACAGCGCGCGTAGGTCACTACCACTCCTTCGGTACCGCGAATAGCCAGACCTGTCGAGATCTCATTGATCGCACTGCTGCCAGTCGGCAGCAACTGACGCGCCACTACGGCAGCAAGCCTGTTGCCGAGTCCGATGTCCGCGAGCAGGTCGTCCCAGGTCTTTGTTTTCAGCGTGCGCAACAGCGTCGTCCTTTGCGCATCATCCAGCGACGGCGGCTCGATCCCGGCGTCCTGCAGCGCCTTGAGCAGAAGCCTTTCGCCGAGCTTCACCGACTCTTCGCGCTTCAGATTCTTGAGGTAACTGCGGATATGGGCGCGCGCCTTTCCCGTCACTACATAATCCAGCCAGGACGGATTGGGACGACCCCATTTCGAGGTAATGATTTCGACGTGATCACCATTGCGCAGCACGGTGCGCAATGGCACAAGTTCGTGGTTCACCTTCGCACCTACGCAGCGGTTGCCGACATCGGTGTGTACATCGTAGGCAAAATCAATGACCGTCGCACCGCGCGGCAACTTGCGAATATCTCCGTTAGGTGTAAACACGTAAACTTCATCTGGGAAGAGATCAACCTTCAGGTGTTCGAGAAATTCATTCGGGTTGCCGGCCTGTTGCTGGATTTCCAAAAGATCCTTGAGCCATTGCAGTGCGCGCTTGTGGACCTGGACACCGTGTTCACCACTTTTGTAAAGCCAATGGGCGGCGACACCGGCCTGAGCAACGCGATGCATGTCCTCCGTTCGGATCTGCACCTCAATGGAAATGCCGAACGGGCCGAACACGACGGTGTGTAATGACTGATAGCCGTTTGCCTTGGGTATTGCTATGTAATCCTTGAATCGACCGGGAATAGGTTTGTACAGGTTGTGGATGATGCCGAGCGTCCGGTAGCAGGTATCCACCTTGTCGACAATGATACGAAATGCGTACACATCATAGACCTGCTCGAATGTCAGGGATTTCTGGCGCATCTTCTTGTAGATGCTGTATAGGTTCTTTTCACGCCCGGATACCTCGGCAGTCAGACCCTCGCGTTGCAGCTGGTTCAGGATGGCATTGCGGACTTTTTCCACCAGCGCCTTCCGGTTGCCGTGACGTTTGCGTGTAGCCTCGGCAAGCACGCGGTAGCGCAACGGGTAAAGGTTGGCGAAACCCAGATCTTCAAGTTCGTGCGACCATTGATGCATGCCGAGACGATTGGCGATCGGGGCATAGATATCCAGCGTTTCGCGTGCGATATCGCGCCGCCGGGCCGGTGGCAAGGCGCCCAGGGTACGCATGTTGTGCAGGCGGTCAGCAAGCTTGATAAGAATTACGCGGATGTCCTGCGACATCGCGAGCAGCATCTTGCGGAAATTTTCGGCCTGCTCTTCTTCTTTGGTCTTAAATTCGATCTGGCCGATCTTGCTAACGCCGTCTACTAGATCTGCGACATCCTTGCCGAAATCTGCGGCAACCTGTTCTTTAGCGGTGGGCGTATCTTCGATTACATCATGCAGAACGGCGGCGACGATACTTCTGCTGTCAAGATGCATTGACGCCAGAATGCGCGCGACTTCCAGGGGGTGGAAAATATACGGCTCGCCACTGCGCCTGCGCTGTCCTTCGTGCGCCTGTGCCCCGAAGAGATACGCGCGATAGACGTCTTTGACTTCTTGGGGCGGAAGATAGGTTTCCAGCAGCAGACAAAGGTCGCCGATCTGGAACCTTTCCCCCGCAGTCACTGTGTTCGGTTGATCAGGAGGAGCTGGCGCCGCCTTCCTTTTCGACGGGCGCGGAAGCGGCGCCCGCGTCCGCCCCGATCTGCTGTGTGGTGTCGTCATCGGACTCGTACCCGACCTCCGGAACTTTGTCGTCCAGGATGGCGTTGGTCACAAAGCCTCCCGCAATCTCGCGCAGGGCCACTACGGTGGGCTTGTCGTTTTCACGCGTAACGCACGGCTCGGCGCCTAGCGCGAGCTGGCGCGCACGTTTGGTCGCTACCAGAACCAACTGGAAACGGTTCTCAACGTTCTCGAGACAATCTTCTACGGTCACTCTAGCCATGCTTTACCTCATTATGCGATATCACTCTGTCCCATCCCGGGCCACATTACCGTGCATCGTTATGCCATGGCACGGCAGCTGCGTGCGCACAGACCGGAAACGTTGGGGAAATGCCGGGACAGACCTGCTGTGATCCATACAACCGGCCGGCCGGTAGCGGAATGAGTCACAGCTACCAGATAGCTTACTGATATTTGTAGTATTTTTCCATTCATCCCCGCAAAAGCGCGCGAATATCGATGGTTACAGGCCGAACCGAGTGGAATTCGCCGCGAATTATGGCCTTGATGTCGGATAACGCAGCCTCGAAGTCATCGTTTACCACGACGTGGTCGAACTCGCTGTAATGGCGCATTTCGGCCACGGCATCGCGCATCCGCCGGGCAATGATCTCATCGCTGTCCTGCCTCCGGTCGGTCAAGCGCTGTGACAAAACCTCAAGGGAAGGAGGAAGAATGAACACCGAGACGGCCTGCGGCATGGCAGCTTTAATGCGGCGTGCGCCCTGCCAATCGATGTCCAGAATCACCACTTTGCCCGCCGCCAGGAGCCGCTCGATGGGCTCGCGCGCCGTACCGTAATAGTTATCGAAGACCTGGGCATACTCGAGAAAACGACCGTCCCGAATCATGGCCGCAAAATCGTCCGCAGTGACAAAATAATAGTGTTCCCCGTGCTTTTCACCAGGGCGCGGGCGACGGGTAGTATGGGACACAGAAACCACAGATTGCGGCAAACTTTCGGTAAGCGCCTTGGCCAGGCTCGATTTGCCTGCACCGGACGGAGCCGAGAGGATCAGGAGTCTTCCGGATTCCATGAATCAGGCGCTAGGGGACATACACACATGGGCCGTTGTCGGCGCAGCTAGAACTCTGCCTCCCCGGGCAAACCCCGGCACCAGCAAGGTCAGTGCGCTTTCCATTGCCCTTATTCGATATTCTGTACCTGCTCGCGCATCTGCTCGATCAGGACTTTCAAGTCCACTGCCGCCGTGGTCAGACGCACGTCTGCAGCCTTGGAACCCAGGGTATTGGCCTCGCGGTTGAATTCCTGCATAAGGAAATCGAGGCGCCGGCCTATCTGTCCGTGCTGATCCAGCACGCGCCGCACTTCCGTCAAGTGGACGCCAAGCCTATCAAGCTCTTCGTCAACATCAATACGCTGGGCAAACAGCACGATCTCCTGCTCCAGCCGGGATTGATCGAGCTCTTGGCGCAAATCGGCCAAGCGCGTAACCAGCCGCTCGCGAAAATTCTTTAATACATCCGGCAACCAGGCACGCACCGACTGCACGATTTCGTCTACCGCATCCAGCCTCTGTCTTATTACACCGGCTAGCTGCTTCCCTTCGCGCTGCCGCGCTTCCACTAGTTCATTCAGCGTATTGTCAAGCAGCTGCAGGCTTTCGGTTGCCAGCGCATCCGCGTCAAGCTCGACACTGTGCAGCGCCCCCGGCCAGCGCAGGATGTCAATTACCCGCAGCGGCTCAATTGTCGTACTGTTTTCGGCGGCAATGCGCTCAAATTTACGCCCCACGGCAACCAACCTGGAAACCAGCGCGTCGTCGGGGACGATTTCAGCTCCCGCATCTTCGCGCGGCTGATATCTGAGGAGGCAATCCACCTTGCCGCGCCCGAGTCGTTTGGCCAAAAGTTCCCGCACCTGCGGTTCCGAGGCCCTCAACTCTTCTGGCATTCGCACCCCCACCTCAAGATAGCGGTGGTTTACTGACCGCAGTTCCCAAGCAAGATTACCCCACTGCGTATTCCGGTCGCAGCGAGCGTACGCGGTCATGCTCAGCGCCATAGCGCTCCCACATGGTTTCTGGTGATTTGGGGATGGTAAACTGTTTGCCCTGCTAACGTCTATCGCCAGAGCGTCTATATTAAAGGTTAAGGTATCCTGACAAGCCGGCCGTACAGCCCGCAAACACTGCTTAGACCGCATTGTGATCTGATCTCAAGATGAAGCGATTCACCAATAACCTCGGCAAGGGATGCATCCTGAATGGATACCGTATCGACAAGACCATAGGCGGTGGGGGGTTCAGCCTTGTCTATCTCGCCACCAATCAAGCCGATAATCGCCGCGTCGTCATAAAGGAGTACCTGCCCAGCGCCCAGGCAAAAAGGATGGAGGAATCGCGTGTCGAACCCCTGTCCGAGGGCCTTGCAGGAGCGTACCGCCAGGGCATCAAGCGCTTTTTCGACGAGGCCAGCGCCCTAGCCAAGGTGAACCACCCAAACATCGTGCGGGTGGAAAACTTCTTCCGCGCCAATAACACCGTGTACATGGTCATGCGCTACGAGGTCGGCAAGGATCTGCGCTGGTACATTAAACACAAGGCGGGAAAGCTCAGTGAGCGCTTTATTCGTACGGTTTTCCCCCAGCTGTTGCTTGGCCTGCGCGAGCTGCACGATAACAGGTTGCTGCATCTCGACATCAAACCGGCAAACATTTTCCTGCGTCCCGGCGGCAAGCCGTTGCTTCTTGATTTTGGAGCGGCGCGCGCATCGGTGACGGAAAACAAGCCAAGTGGACCGCAGACTCTTACGGTCGGCTTTGCCCCAATAGAGCAGCACATGGGCGGCCATATGGGACCATGGACGGACATGTACGCCATCGGCGCGTCCATGTGGGCCTGCATTACCGGCAGGCCGCCGCCGGCATCCACGCAACGCGCCCTCAAAGATACGTACAAACCGGCAGCGCGCGCGTATTCGCGTGACTACAGCCAGCAGCTGCTCGAAGCCATCGATTGGTGCCTCGAATTGAATCAGCTGCAACGCCCGCAAAATGCCCAAGAGTTGCTCGACTTCCTTAATCCCATGAGGGTCGTCGACCAAGAGCCAGAGGTGGTGGAGAACTTCTGGACCTTCCGTCTGCCGTGGAAAAAGAGCTGACTGCCATGCGCTTTCAGATTGCACAGTACACTCTAAAAGGTTCTCGCCCAACCAATCAGGACCGTATTGCCTACGGCGAACGCGATAATGGAATTCTGATGGTCCTTGGAGACGGTCTCGGTGGTCACGACGGCGGCGCGCTTGCGGCGGAAACACTCACCCAGTCGATAGTACGAGCCTTCGAGTCCGTCAAGCAGCCGGTGATCACGAAACCGTCCGCATTTCTCGCACTGGCGATCATGAAGGCGCACAAGGCGATACTTACCAATGGCAGGGCCCACATTCCTCCGATTTCACCGCGCACCACCTGTGTCGTATGCCTAGTTCAACGTGGTTATGCTTACTGGGCGCACGTCGGCGACAGTCGTCTTTATCACTTCCGCGGCGGCCAGCTGGTGCAGCGCACTCTTGACCATAGTACAACCGAGCAGATGCATTTAGATGGCCTGTTAAGCGAGGAAGAGATGCAAATGCACCCTGAAAAGGGCCATCTGCTGAAATGCGTCGGCGGTCCGCGCAAGCCGACCATCAGCTTGGGAGAGGAAACCGCGCTCGCCCGCGGTGACACCTTGCTGTTGTGTTCAGACGGCCTGTGGCAGGCATTCAGCCCGGAGGAACTGGCTCAGTTCCTGGCGTTCAAGTCTCTCGATGAAGGCGTCGAGGAAATGTTGCTGGCGGCAGAGAAAAAGATGCGCAAGGCGTGCGACAACCTCAGCGCCATCGCGCTGCGCTGGGAGGAAGCCATGACCAAGGAATCTCCGCTCCAGCCGGGCAAGTTGACGGAAACGAGTCAAGACGCCCTGTGGAGCGGTGCGCACAAGATGTCGGCGCAGCGCCAGCTGCAAGCACGGAAAAACCCGGCTGATGACACTGACAAGAAAAAGTCTCTTGAAGCGACTATCCAGGAGCTGGAGGACTTTGTAAAACAGTTTGAGCCCAAAGCCAGACGGGACCGCTGACACTGGCCACGGCAGTGGACCGGCTGCGCGCAGCATCTCCCGCGCATCTGTGTGATTCCTGTACAATGCATCGCCATTCCATGAGCGAACCGAAGCAATGACGAGACCCAGCGGGCGCGCACCCGATGAGCTGCGCAACATTCGATTCACACGCCACTACACCAAACATGCCGAAGGCTCGGTGTTGGTAGAGTTTGGCGAAACACGGGTTGTCTGCAACGTTAGTGTGGACGAACGCGTTCCGGCTTTTCTCAAGGGAAAAGGCCAGGGCTGGGTGACTGCCGAGTACGGCATGCTGCCGCGATCCACCGGCAACCGTATGGCGCGCGAAGCCGCGCAGGGTCGTCAAGGCGGGCGCACCCAGGAAATCCAGCGCCTCATCGGACGGTCGCTGCGTTCTGCGGTGGACCTCAAGCAGCTTGGTGAGCGGACCCTCACGGTTGACTGCGACGTTATTCAAGCGGACGGCGGCACGCGCACGGCATCTATTACCGGGGCCTGCGTTGCCCTTCATGATGCCGTGACACGTCTGCGCAGCAAAGGCCTGCTGCAGGCAAACCCAATTCGCCACCTGGTTGCCTCAGTGTCAGTTGGAATTCATGGCGGCCAGGTTGTTCTGGATCTCGATTACGCTGAAGATTCCTCAGCAGCTACCGATATGAATATCGTAATGAACGACGCCGGTGAGTTTATCGAGGTGCAAGGCACTGCCGAGGGTGAAACCTTTAGTCACAACGAGCTTGTGGCCATGACCGAACTGGCCGGACAGGGAATCCGCCGCTTGATCAGCCTGCAGCGCGAAACCCTTACCTTGCCCGCGTAACAAAGAACATGACGCACCGCATCGTACTTGCCAGCAATAATCCGGGCAAAGTGCGGGAGTTTGCCCAACTGCTCGCGGACCTGCACTACGAGGTACGGCCGCAAGCGGAGTTCCAGGTACCGGAGGCGGAGGAGACCGGCCTGACTTTCGTCGAGAATGCGATTATCAAAGCGCGCAATGCGGCACATTACAGCGGGTTGCCCGCGATCGCCGATGATTCGGGCCTGGAAGTGGACGCGCTGGACGGGGCGCCCGGCATCTATTCGGCACGATACGCGGGGCGCGGGGCGAATGATCGGCAGAATCTAGAAAAGCTCCTGGCAGAGTTGACCGATGTACCCGAACGCCAACGTACGGCGCGCTTTCAGTGCGTGTTGGTCTACCTTCGACACGAGTTTGATCCGACGCCGCTTATATGCCATGGAACTTGGGAAGGCCGCATTCTCTCAGAGGCTCGCGGTAGCAGTGGCTTCGGCTACGATCCGTTGTTTTTTGTTCCGACACACCACTGCTCGGCTGCAGAGCTTGCCCCGCAGGTCAAGAATTCACTGAGCCATCGAGGCCAGGCTTTGCGCCAGTTACTGGAGGCCTTACGTCGCGCCCAGCCTTAGCCGCATTGGTTTTGCGAGCAATGCAATGGCCTTCGTGAAGAACGCGCATAATCGGGGTGCGCCAGAAGCAAGGGTACACGGTTCAACTGCGGTCGCTTCCCCGGAACTGCGCTGGCGCTTAAAAGTCTTCCTGGCCTTTTCAGTTGTCTACCTTGTCTGGGGATCAACTTATCTCGCCATACGCATAGGGGTGGCAACAGTCCCGCCGTTGCTATTTGCAGGTATTCGCTTTCTTTCGGCCGGTCTTGTCCTGTCCATCTACGCGCGCCTGACAGGCCAGAAATTCCCTAGCGATTCCGCTGAATGGCGTAGCATATTTATCGTCGGTTTGTTGCTGTTGGTGGTAGCCAATGGCCTTGTCGTGTGGGGCGAAAAGTCGGTTCCTTCCAACCAGGCAGCGCTTATTGCCGCCACCACAGCCTTGTGGCTAACTGGCCTGGGCCGTCTTGGCACTCATGGCCAGCGGTTGGGGTTGCGTGCCACCTGGGGACTTGTATTTGGTTTTGGCGGAGTGGCATTTCTGCTTGCACCGCGGGGCGGGCTGGCTCTCGATCACCTTCTCGGGCAATTGGCCATTCTGTTAGCGGCGCTGTCCTGGGCAGGCGGCTCCATTTACGTCAAGAACAAACGTCCGGCAACGCCCGCATTGATGTCGGCTGCCATGCAATCCCTGTTCGCCGGCTTAATTCTTTGCTTGGTCGGCCTGCTTATCGGTGAAGGGCATGGCTGGCAGTGGACGCCGAAAGCCGTCGTCGCCCTGGCATACCTCGCCGTCTTTGGCTCGGGCCTGGCGTACGCGGCGTACGTGTGG
>JAKBDW010000153.1:0-8621 GCA_021834245.1 Pseudomonadota bacterium | reverse complement strand
CGCGCTGAACAGACGCCGGTATGCGTCAGGATCGTGGATTTCTCCGGCGACGTACTGGAAGCGCCGGGAAAATTTGTCGTACACCTCGGCGTCGAAGTGACCATCAAGACGCTCGCGCAAAGTTTGCTGCATGAAAACAAGCCAGTCGTCCTGGCTCCATTCACGCCGCGAGAAGGCAAAAAAACGCAGATTGTCGGACAGCCGGCCAGCCAGTTCGAGACGGTATAGCGAGGGCAGCAGCTTGTTCGAGGAAAGATTGCCGGTCGCCCCGAAAATCACGAAACTGCAGGGAGTCTCGACGTCGACACTCACTTGCCGCTTTCCGAGCGTACTGCGTGGCCCCCAAAACCCTTGCGCATCATTCCAAGAAGCCGCGCCGCGAAGTCAGCGGAGCCCTGGCTCGCGAAGCGCGTCATCAGCGCCAGGCTTATGACTGGCGCCGGAACACCCTGCTCTATTGCCTCAAGCGCCGTCCAGCGGCCCTCGCCGGAGTCTGCGACGTACGGAGCAATGGAATCCAGCTGCTGGTCACTTTTCAGGAAATCCGCCGTCAGATCGAGAAGCCAGGAACGCACCACGCTACCGTGGCGCCACATCTCGGCAATGGCCGCGAGATCCAAATTGAACTCGGCGCGCCCTTTCATCAGAGCCATTCCTTCGGCCAGCGCCTGCATCATTCCGTACTCGATACCGTTATGCACCATCTTTACGAAATGTCCGGAACCACTGGGACCGCAGTGCAACCAGCCTGAGGTCGGCGAAGGCGCGAGCTGCTTGAGAAAAGGCGTGACGCGCGTCAGCGGCGCATCCTTGCCACCAACCATCAGGGCATAACCATTTTCCAGACCCCAGATTCCGCCGGAAACGCCGGCGTCGATGAATTCGATATCGCGCACTGCCAGCTGCGTTGCCCGACGCATTGAATCCTTGTAAAAACTGTTGCCTCCGTCAACCACGATGTCATTTGGAGCAAGAAGGGTTGACAGCCGATCTATCGAATCCTGCGTTGCCTGTCCGGCCGGCACCATGAGCCAGACAATACGCGGTCGCGAAAGTACTTCGACTAACTGCTCCAGGGACTTGGTTGGCTCCAGTCCGACGTCGCGCGCGAGTTCAAGGGTCAACTCCTCGCGCCGGTTGTAGCCGGCCACTCCGAACCCCGCCCGCCGCAGGCGCCTGGCCATATTGCCACCCATGCGTCCGAGACCGACAAAACCGATATCTTGCACTGAGCCTCCGTTTCATTCGCTGATTACTGCCGCCAACACCCGAGTAGACGGCAGCGTTTTTTGCCGGGCTGGTACCGATCAATGCGGCTGCAGCGCTCACCCGGCCAACACAATTAGACGCGTTTCGTTTCAGCAGGTCCAGCGCAAGGGGCTACCGATCTGGCCATCCCCGAGAAATGCTGCGGGCCACGGCGATTCGATCCGGTCGGGACTGCCATCAGTTGGGCTAGCGGCCCCACCGCAACGGGGCAAATACACCACACAGTGGTGGAAATAACATCCATGTGCGGGCGATATCAAGCCTTAAGCAGTCGATAACAATCTGTTTTTCCACCAGTTTGCGTAATGGCACGGGGATTGCTTCGTGCGCCAGACGAGACAAGGCACAACCATATGGAGCACACAGGACAGCACTCGTCACACCGCCCTTTCCGTGACAGGCAGTGAGACCGCCGGGGTGTTTCGTTGTGCTTTCGCATGCGAACCGAATAGGCCCAAATAATGACCGATCCAATTCGCCAAGCAGATTTTTACAGCCTGCCGGCACTTCCTTGGGCGTTCCTCGCAATTGCGCCAAAACGCCAAATGTTCCGACACGGCCCGCCACCGGACTCGAACAAACAGCGTCTCGGCCCGCCGCCAACGTCCAATCGCATCGTGTTAGGGAACTGTCGCCTCTGCAGCTGATCTATCGGACATGGCAACCACACATCCCCTAACCGATAGCTCCGGCCCGCGGGACAAGCGACGTCACGCGATACGCCCGCGGCAACTGACCAATTGAAACGAGAAACCGACAGGTCCGACTACGACATGTCCCTATTCCAAATACTGCCCAAAATACTTTACCTCGCCACAAGCGTCATCCTACTCATCATCGGACTACTACTGGTGGCATATGGAATTCACGATCTCTGGCTGGCGGTCAACAGCAACAGCGCTGCAGTAACGGACAAGCTGCTCGATGCCATTGGCGTAATTGTCGTGTCCATTGCGCTCTTTGACGTATCGAAGTATCTCATGGAAGAAGAGGTCCTCAAAAAGAGGCGCCTGACTCGCAGCCATGAAGACGTGCGTCAGGCGCTCACCAAGTTCATGTCGATAATTGCAATCGCGGTATGTATGGAGGCGCTTGTGTTCATATTCCGCGCCGGCAAAACCAATGTCGACACCCTGCTTTATCCGATTCTGCTGCTTCTCGCCGGCGTCGGTGTTGTCTTAGGACTTGGGATCTTCCTTCGCATAAGCGCAGATGCAATCGCACCGAAAGGAAAACACACCTAGGCACACCATGAACACACCCGTTCCCGCAATAGAACAAACCGCCCAAAATCACTTAGAGAAGCGGCGAGCACCCGAATCAAGGGGCATAAGAAAGATTTTCTTCCGCTCAGTTTGGCTGCCAGCGCTGGTGACAACGGTACTGCTGCTGATCGCTCTGGGACTGCTTCTGAGCATATCGTGGCACAGTCTCGAACGTCTGCAGCCGGTACAGAATCACCGCGCCCTTGTCAGCCGCATCGAGAATACCGGACTGAACCTTGAACAGATCCTGGTCGAAAGTCTTAGCAAGAAGATGCCGGTGAACGAGAAGACGCTCGACCAGTTGCGGGCTCAGATTTTTGCGCTTGGCACTCTTGACAGCCACCTCGCGCCCGGAACTCCGGCACGCATCAAAAAGATCCAGGAACTTCTTTCAGATGTACACCGCACACCGCAAAGCAAGGCGGTTGATACGCTGCGTCTAATGCGCGGCATCCTCGTAGCGGAGATCCACGCACACGACAAGCTGATTGCACGCGTTTACCGCGATACCGAATTCGAATTCCGTGTAGTGCTCGGAATCATAATCGCCTTTCCGCTGCTCGCGCTCTTGACGCTTTTCTTTCTGCGCCACCGCATCCTGCTACCCCTAAATAATCTGCGTTCCCTGATGACCATGCTCGCGCAACAGGACTACAGCGCAGCACCGCTGACAGGGGTCGACCCAATGCTTCGTCCGCTTTTTGAAAACTACAACCACCTGGTCGGACGCTTGTCGCAACTGGAGGATGCACGAAAGGCACGGCAGGAGACCCTGGAAAATGAGGTGCGCGCCGCGACACAGGTACTTCTCGCGCAACAACAAAACTTAGCGAGCGCCGAGAGACTGGCTGCAGTGGGTGAAGTTGCCGCCGGACTTGCACATGAGCTGCGCAATCCGCTTGCCGCCATACTTATGACCCTTGGCAACCTGCGTAATGAAATGGCGACACCGGATCAGACGCAGCGCTTCGATCTGGTGATTGCCGAACTCAAGCGTCTCACGCGTTTACTGAATAACGTACTGTCCGACGCACGGCAGGCACCGGAGCCGACGCGGACCGTGATGCTAGCTCGAGTGGTAGATGAACTTCTGGCACTAGCACGCTACCAACTGCCGCGCAACGTACACGTTGAGTGCAATATCGCCAATGATCTGATCTGCCGACTGCCGGAGGATCGCCTGCGGCAGGCCCTGTTAAATCTGATTCTCAATTCGGCAAAGGCGCTGGATCAACACCCCGGTACAGTCCGCGTTACGGCGGCTTTCATCGACCGGCGCCTGCGACTTGATATCACCGATGACGGCCCGGGATTTTCACGTGAACTGCTTGACGCCGGGGTTCGGCCGTTCGTTACCGGACACGACCAGGGAACCGGCCTCGGTCTTGCGATTGTCAGGCGATTCGTTGCGGATGTCGGCGGCGAATTGCGCTTTGCCAACCGCGCGCCAAACGGCGCGTGCGTCACCATGGATTTACCCTGCGGAGAGCTTCAATATGGCTGACACTTTACTGGTAATAGAAGACGAGACTTTGCTGGCAACCGAACTCGCGCGCCGCTATCGGCAGGGAGGATGGGAGGTCGTCGTGGCTCCAAATCTTGCTGCCGCTGAACGCACACTCGTCAACCAGCATGTTGAGCCGCTCGTCGTGCTTTCAGACATGAGCCTACCAGACGGCAATGCTCTTGATCTCATGGAAAAAACCCGAGACCAGAATACGAGCGGCGAATGGATCTTTTTAACCGCCTACGGGAGCGTACCGGACTCAGTGCGTGCGTTGCGGCTCGGCGCGTTCGATTTTCTGGAAAAGCCTTGCGACCAGGAACGTCTCGATCTCGTTGTCGCCGGTGCCGCCCGCAGTGGTCGCGCCCAACGCAGACTGAAAGACGAAGCTGCGGCGCAGTCGCGCAAGTATACGCCGGCGTCGTTCATCGGGCGCAGCGCGGGGGCGAAAAACGTGCGCGATATGCTCAACAAACTCAGTCGCGTCCCCTTTAGCACCCTGATCATCAGCGGTGAAACCGGAACTGGCAAGGGGTTGGCCGCCCGCATACTGCATCACAGTGGGGCGCGCTGTGAGGGTCCGCTGATCGAACTTAATTGTGCTGCATTGCCGCGCGATCTTATAGAATCCGAGCTTTTTGGACACGAAGTCGGCGCATTCACCGGCGCCCGTGCCCGCCGGCGCGGATTGCTCGAACAGGCTCACGGCGGCACACTGTTCCTGGACGAAATTGGCGAGATGAGCATCGACTTGCAGGCCAAACTGCTCAAGGCAATCGAGGACAAGTCCATCAGGCGCCTCGGCGGAGATCGCGAGATCAAGGTTGAAGTACAGATCATCGCGGCAAGCAATCGTGACCTGGAGTCCATTTCCCGTAGCGGCGCTTTCCGGCAGGATCTTTACCATCGGCTTAACGTCTTTCACCTGCATCTTCCGGCACTACGCGAACGCAAGGAAGATGTGGATGATCTGGTGCCCGTGTTTATCGCCGAGTTCAACACCAAGGCTGGAAAATCAGTCGATGTCGTGGAAGATGGCGTATGGGATGAATTGCGGACACATAACTGGCCAGGGAATGTGCGCGAACTGCGCAACGTTGTGGAACGCTGCGTGCTGTTCGCCGACAGCAGGGTTTTTCCCGAACGCTGGCTTCAGCTTCACAGCACAACCAACGGCAGTGCAGTTCATTCATTTCTGGATGGAAACCGCCTGTGCCTTCCTTTCGACGGTACCATGGCTTTGGAGGATATGGATCGCCACATCATCCAGAGTGCGCTGGAACGCAGCAACTTCAATGTCACAGCGGCTGCGCGGTCGCTCGGCGCGACACGCGAAACACTGCGTTACCGCATCCAAAAATATAACCTGGCAAAACCGACCCATTGATGCCTGCTGGCTGCATCGCCGGCGCCGGAGTTTTCAAGTCTCATCGGCGGCGGCGATTCGGCAACGCGTCGCGGCAAGGCCTTCCGCGTGCAGGCCGGGCGGGAGCGACAGTCTGCCCAGCAAGGGCGACTGTCCATAGACCTGCCGGAATCGGCTAAGGGCCCTTTCCAGTCGGAAATACCACCAGGAAACGCTCGGGATGAGCGGGTTCGCGACTTGAAAGCCACAAGGAATGTGGCACTACTAGCGCCATCAAAGACTGACAGGACTGCGGCCGACGGTGACATAATGCGGTGGAGAAACCGGTCCCGGTGAGCATAAGCCGTCGGTACAGGCTCAGACCGGCTGGCGCCCTGTTTCATGATCCAAGGAACGGCCTATGAGCGAGTCATGCAAGTATCTGATTATCGGTGGCGGGATCGCTGCTGACGCTGCGGTCCGCGGTATCCGCCGGCTGGATAACAGCGGATCGATCACAGTTCTGTGTGGCGAAAAGCATCCGCCCTATGATCGTCCGCCGCTGTCTAAGAAACTGTGGACCGGCAAGCCGTTGGATTCCATCTGGCACCAAACCGAAGCTGCAGGCGCAATTCTGCGCCTCGGTGTGCGGGCGCTAACAGGCGACCCAGACGTGCGCTCGGTCCGAGATGACGTCGGGAATACCTATATCTACGAAAAGCTGCTCATCGCCACCGGTGGCTCACCTCGTCGTCTCGGATTCGCAGATGACGGTGTCACCTATTTCCGCACGATCGATGACTATGAACATGTACGCACACTGGCCGACCGCGGCGCCAAGTTCGTAGTTCTTGGCGGCGGTTTCATCGGATCAGAGATTGCCGCAGCGCTGGCAACCAAAGGCTGTCCGGTCAGCATGATCTTTCCGGCAGCCAGCATCGGCGCACATTTTTATCCTCCAGCGCTGTCCGCCTTTGTCAACGATTTTTATCGCCAAAAGGGCATCACCGTCATCACACGCGACAGTGCCAAGTCCATCGAGAAGACCATCCAGGGCATGACAGTCAGCACTGCAGGCGGCCGGACACTCTCGGCGGACGGCGTCATTGCAGGAATCGGAATCCAACCGGAACTCGGCCTTGCGCGCTCGATGGGCCTGGCAACAGACAATGGCATCGTTGTGGATGAACAACTACGCACGACCCGCCCTGATATCTATGCAGCCGGCGATGTCGCCAATTTCTTCAGCACAGCGCTGGGAGTGCGAAGGCGGGTGGAACACGAAGACAATGCCCTCGCTATGGGCGCCATGGCTGGTCGCAACATGGCAGGAAATAGCGAGAAATACGAACATCTGCCCTATTTCTATTCTGATTTGTTTGATCTCGGCTACGAGGCAGTCGGCGAGATGGGCGGTGACCTTGAGGTGGTGGAGGATTGGAAGGAGCGCTTCCGCAAGGGCGTGATCTACTACCTGAGGGACAGCAAGGTGCGCGGTGTGTTGCTATGGAATACCTGGGGTCAAGTCGATGCGGCGCGCAAACTGATTGCCAACCACGAGCCAATTGACGAGCACTCGCTCAGGGGGCGGATATCGGACTGACGGGCGGCGGCGAAAAGGAATCGGGAGCGCTGCCGTGATAGGAGAAACCAATGATACGAATAAAGCGCATTTATGATGAACCATCGACAAAGGACAGTGTTTGCTTTCTGGTGGACCGCCTTTGGCCGCGCGGTATAAAAAAGCAGGCCTTGCCACTGGATGGTGGTTGGCTAAAAGAGGCTGCACCCAGCGATGCGTTGCGCCGCTGGTATGGTCACGATCAAACGAGATGGCCGGCATTCGAACAACGTTATCGCGTCGAACTGGATGAACACCCCCAAGATTGGCAGCCCATATTGGATGCGGCGCGCCGACACGATGTAACCCTGTACTACGCTTCGCGCGATACCGAACACAACAATGCGCTGGTGTTGCAGCGTTATCTGCAGAAAAAGCTTAAACGTTGACTGGCCAGTCTTGGCGGCTGGTGTAGATGCACCAGCGCTGTGCAAAACCGGTCTCTTCGAGCGCCCTGTTTAGTAATTAATGGCACCCTCATGCGGGGGTTATTCCGACAGCCACAAATGTTACTGGCGGCAGGATGGGTATACAACCAAGGACATAAACAGACGAACGGTTTGTCCAAAAAGACATAAACGTCCGCACAAACCATGGACCGGAAGTCGATCAAGGTTTATCCTTAAGGCCCTGACGAACGCTCGGGAGACTGCCGCGGGAGCGCGGTTGGTCGGAGGCAAGCAAGTCCCGGACGATGTTAGAATGCCTCACATCGCGGAGCTGGTTGGTGAGGAACAGAATCGACCTGCGCTGCAACGTAATCGTAATCTTGAAACATACTATGGAGATTAAGTAAATGACTGACAGCTTCAATAAAAAGGTTTCCCGCCGCTCACTGCTGAAAGGCGCCGCCCTGCTGGCGGGTGTTGCCGCCGTGCCGGCCCTGCTGGCATCGAAGGAAGCCCTGGCCGCCAAGGCCTCCAAGGCCTCCATGCAGTACCGTGACAAGCCAAACGGCTCGAAGGAATGCGCGGGCTGCATGCAGTTCATACCTGGAAAGAGCAAGGCAGCCAACGGCACCTGCAAAGTGGTTGCAGGCCCGATCAGCCCGCACGGCTACTGCATCGC
This sequence comes from Pseudomonadota bacterium, assembly GCA_021834245.1. Classification (GTDB taxonomy): domain Bacteria; phylum Pseudomonadota; class Gammaproteobacteria; order Acidiferrobacterales; family UBA6901; genus JAJXUF01. The sequence goes on along the minus strand of JAKBDW010000153.1, from coordinate 549 downwards.
CTGGGCCCCCAAGGCCTAATAGTTCGAGTCCGTCACGGATTCTGTTTCCTTCCGGTATGCCGGCGTGAGCCGAAAGGGAAAGTGCTCAGGGGGGGCGAGTTCTGGCATGAACTCGCTCTCCGATCCGGCGCTCCCCTCTAAGTCACACTGCAATAGCACAGGCAATTTGTAGGATAGGCAGGACATTCGACGTGCGCTTTTTGCGTCGGACAAATTACTGTTGACTCTGCAATCCGCCGGTCAATTAGCGAAAATACCTGATGTCCACGCTTATAGCTTTCTTGCGGAATTACGCCTGGGGCATTGCGCTGCTGCTCGTGCTCATCGCGATTACTGCCTTCGTGTTTCGGCCCGCAGCGCGCCGCCGCTACGAGCGCGAGGCACAAATTCCGTTTGACGATGATTGAGACATGACTGACGCGTCGTGAATCGCTGCATCACACACGCACGCAACGAATACCACGCCCGTTAGCGCGAGCGTTGGTAGGTACCGACAAGATCCTGCTGGGCGAGAATATGGCCGTGCATTGCCTTTTCAACGGCCGCCTT
>JAKBDW010000324.1:0-8655 GCA_021834245.1 Pseudomonadota bacterium | reverse complement strand
TCGCAATTACGCCATTTTAACCTGTCAGTGTTAATCAGCGATGATTTTTTGAATGCGGTGCGAACCGATGCTATGTGGGCGTTGGTGTTTCCGCATGGCTCACGCAGGACAGAGACCGGCGTTGAAACCGTTGAACGCGTTTGGTCAGGCTCCGCAGTGCCACAAGCATGCCGCGTTTATCGACGCGTGCGGGCGCAAGACTTGTGGGACAAAATCATGCAATCAACCTACAATTTTGCCGAGCCTGGCGTCATTTTCATCGACCGCATAAATCAGCTGAACAACATGTGGTACCGGGAAAGGATCAGTGCCACAAATCCCTGCGGCGAAATTCCGCTGCCCCCATACGGTGCCTGTGACTTGGGTTCGATTAATCTCACCCAGTTTATTCGTGCTCCATTTTCAAGTGAGGCGCAGATCGACATGGATGGCATCGGAGAATTATCCGAGATTGCAACGAGGATGCTGGACAACGTTACCGATATTTCGCACTTTCCGCTCAACAAGCAGGCACACATGGCACGCAGCGTGCGGCGAATCGGGTTGGGACTCACAGGTCTGGGTGACGCGCTTATCATGCTCGGAATTTCATATGGCAGCTTGGAGGCACTGACAGTTGCGGGCGACGTAATGCGGACGATTTGCCATAGAGCATATCTCGCTTCGGTAGAACTGGCGCGCGAGAAGGGATCTTTCCCATGGTTCGAGCGCGACAGGTACCTGCAGGGTCAGTTTATCCAGACGCTCCCAAAGGAGATACAGTCCGGAATTCAGCGCCATGGAATACGTAACAGTCACCTAACTGCGATAGCGCCAACAGGCACAACGAGCCTGCTGGCGAATAATATTTCGAGTGGCTTGGAGCCGGTTTATGAGTTCGAATACCGCCGGCGTGTGCGCGAGGCGGATGGGTCGCTGAGCGTACATGATGTAACCGATTTTGCTTACCGGTTGTACCGTGAACGTTTTGGCGATTCCCCCTTAGCTCCGGCTTTCGTGACCGCGGAAAAATTATCACCGTTCGCACACATCGACATGCAGGCCGCACTGCAACCGTACGTCGACAATGCGATATCTAAGACAGTTAACGTGCCGGAAAGTTACAGCTTCGAGCGGTTCCGCTCACTCTACAAATACGCTTACGACAAGGGTCTAAAAGGATGTACCACTTTCCGCCCCAATCCAATTACCGGGACAGTTCTGATTGAAAGGGATGAGAAGATGCCGGCTATTCACTGCTGCTCCGTCGAGCGCGAAGCGGACTGACGGGGTTAAATTGCAGGGCGAGTTCACGACAAAGTTGAAGTGTCACCCCTCGTGTGGTCAGCGGAATTGCGAAAAATGATCTTTCTGAAGCCAGACGTATACCCCTCCCGGCTTCCATGTGACATCGCAAATGCGCGATGAGCTCAGTTCTCCCTGTCAGATGCTATCCGCCCAGAGGTCATGCTCGCCGGCATCTGTTATGCGGACACGTGTGAACTCGCCGACTTCGAGGTTGTTGCCACTTTCGATTATGACGACCCCGTCGATTTCCGGTGCATCCGCCGATGAACGCGCTATGGCACTGCCGTCGTCGGTAATCTCATCGACCAATACCGTAAGCGTCTTTCCGATTTTGCTTTCGAGCTTGCGCGCGCTAACTTCAGATTGCAATTCCATCAACCGAGCGTAGCGCTCCTGTTTCACGTCCTCCGGAACTGGATCTGGCAAGCTATTGGCAGCCGCGCCGTCGACAGGTGAATATGTGAAACATCCGACGCGATCGATTTGCGCAAGATCGATGAAGTCCAAAAGCATTGCAAAATCTTCTTCCGTTTCACCGGGAAATCCCACAATGAACGTCGAGCGTATCGCAATTTCAGGGCATGTTTCGCGCCAGGAACGAATGCGCGCAAGATTATCTTCACTGTCAGCCGGGCGCTTCATCGCCTTTAGTATTCGGGGGCTCGCATGCTGAAACGGAACATCCAGGTACGGCAAAACCTTGCCCTCCTGCATGAGCGGGATGACGTCATCCACGTTTGGATACGGATATACATAGTGCATGCGTACCCAGACACCCAGTTCCCCGAGCGCACGTGCTAGATCCGTCATGCGGGTCTTAACGGGGCGGCCGTGCCAAAATCCCGTGCGGTACTTCACGTCCACGCCATATGCGCTGGTGTCCTGCGAGATGACAAGAATCTCCTTTACTCCGGCCTGTACCAGGTTTTCGGCTTCTTGCAGAACATCGCCTATTGGCCGGCTTGCGAGATCACCGCGCATGGATGGGATAATGCAGAAGCTGCAGCGGTGGTTGCAGCCTTCGGAGATTTTCAGGTAGGCGTAGTGCCGTGGGGTCAGCCGGATTCCTTGTGGTGGAACAAGATCGAGACGGGGGTCGTGCTGCTTAGGGAGGTGTTGGTGGATTGCGGTCATCACCTCGGGCAAGGCGTGCGGACCGGTAACTGCCAGCACCTGTGGGTGTCTTTTTAAGATAACATCGCTTTTGGCCCCAAGGCAGCCAGTTACCACTACCTTTCCGTTTTGGGCCAGCGCTTCACCAATAGCGTCCAGAGATTCCTCCACAGCGGAATCGATAAACCCGCAGGTATTAACAACCACGAGCCCAGCGTCCTCGTAGTTCGGCGAAATTTCATAGCCTTCGGCGCGCAAGCGCGTCAGTATCTGCTCAGAATCCACCAGGGCCTTTGGGCAGCCAAGACTGACAAAACCGACTTTAAAGGGATGTTCCGACATTACCGCTGGCGCCAAGGTGGCGCAAATTGGATTACGGGCGCGAGAGTCTACGACATGGACGGGCTATTGGCTAGTAAGCAGGGTACTTATCTGCACCAGGTCATCCTCGCTCAGCGTGCCAACAGCGTCTTTCAGCTGCAGCCGACTCATAAGATAGTTGTATTTCGCCTGGGACAAATCGTTCTCGGCGCTAAATAGGTTCTGTTGCGCATTGAGTACATCGAGACCGGTATTAACACCCGTCTGATAACCAAGTTTCGTTGATTCAAGTGACTTCTCGTTCGAAACCAAAGCCTGTTGCAGCGCTTTCACCTGGGCCACTCCACTAGTTACGGCAAGATAGTACTGGCGAGTCTGCAAAATGGTTTGGCGTTCTGTTTGTGTCAGCGTCTCGCGAGCTTGATCTTCCAATGCCAGCGACTGGCGTATCTGGGATGCGACCGCGCCTCCCGAGTAAATGGGCATGCTGAGTTCCACGCCAATCTGGTCCGTGTAGTAGGTCGTGGATCCGGGAAAGTAAGGACTGCTCCCGTAGTTGTAATTGTGCGAGGCGATCAGGTCTAGTGTCGGATAGTGGCCGGCGCGGCTCTTCTTGACTTCTTCTCTCGCAATATCGAGCGCTTGTTTCTGGACTTGGATTTGCGGACTCTGCTCTTCAGCCGCCTTGGTCCAGGAGTCCATATCCGCCGGTTCTGGTAATTGCAGCGGCAAAGTCTGGGTTAGACCTGCAAGATGATCAACTGGGGAATTGGTAATTGTCGCCAGAGTTTCTTTTTTAACTCTTAGGTCATTGTCAGCAGCAACCTCGGCGGCCACTGCCGAATCGTACTGGGCCTGCGCGGCATTTACGTCAACTATGGTGCTATTGCCGACTTCAAAATTACGTTTAGCCAAATCCAATTGGCCGGCAATTGCTATTTTTTTGGCATCAGCAAATTTGAGAGCGTCTTGTGATGAGAGCACGTTGAAGTATGCCTGGGCAGTTCGCAAGATGAGATCCTGGCGTGCAATTGCGAGTTGCGCCTGAGCTTGAGTTACCGACAACTTGCCTTCTTGATACGCGTCGAAATTTGCCTTGCGAAAGAGGGGTTGAGTCAGCTGCACTGTGTAGCCGTTGCTTCCGTAGTTGCTGTTGAGTGAGCTAGGTGTCGTTCTGTCGAGGTTGTTTCGGAAGGCATTCGCGGTGAAGATAATTGAGGGTAGCAGCAAAGCTTTCCCTTGCGGACCTTTTTCAATGCTGGCCTGATAGCCTGCTTCGGCGGCCGCCCAGGTGGGATCGTTGGCGCGGGCTTGGCGGTAAACGTCGAGCAGGTTCTCTGCGCGAGCGGGAGCGACGAACCCTGCCACAGCCATGTACGTGCCTGCAACGAGAATTAGCGGGAGGGACCGTCTCATTCAATTACTCCTTCTGGAAGTCTTGTTATCGGTGGCATCCGATACCAGGTCTTTATCATAATCCGCCGCGGTTTTCATGTTTCGCGGTACCTAAAATATACCGGATGCGCCAGCATCGGGGCCAATAATGTCGCTATCACCGGTCATTGACACACGCTGCATATGCGACTTGAGCGGTCAAAAATAGCGTAGAAACTCCTCGCGCTGACCATTTGTCCCTTGTTGCCGTCCGCCGCCACCCGCCCGATGGGCCAGCGATTCTGTAATGAGCAATGAAAAGACACCGTGCGGGTTCCGGGGATTGGAAAGTCCACCAACGCATTTCCAAAATGCTCAGGCTGTTCCACAAAATCCCGTCCGGAATGTCGTGGGGATACTGTAGCTAAAAGTGAAAACCCCATCGGCACAGGGTAATGACTCGGCAATTATGGCAGGACAAAGTTTGGCACGCAGCATGAGCGGCTGCAGGGCTCGCCGCCAGGCGCGTGGAATTCAGGAAAACCATTTTCTGTCATTTTTTCTGCTTCGAGAATCAGCTGTGTTTGGTGTTGTCGCCGTGTGGCCGGTATTGGCGCTGATATTTTTTACAGTGTCGAATCCGCATCCGGAGGATATCTCCTCGGTAGCCGCCTATCGCACCGCCGGCCCTAATCGCATTAAGCGCCTGGCCGAGGCCGGGAAACTGCCGATTTCGCTGTAGGTTATTCGAAATTTGAGCTCGTGCGTGAAGCTCGGGGAAACGGTGGGTTTCACAGACGCGCTAGACGAGCGCTTCCAATTCACTTAGAACAATTCATTTTATCAGTGTGAGTTTGCTTCGACAAGCGCGCTTTCTGCGTCGAATTGGGCATACGGATGGCCTAATTCTGGTTTGATCTCAATGATGCCCCGCCTTTGGCCCGAATCGGCGGCAAAGGCGGGTTGGTACAATTCCCCCGCCGCCACGGTGGCGAGGCGAGTCTACAGATGTTGTGGCCTATCAAATTTTCCACCAAGACACCAGGTGCAACCTACACTAGCCGGACAATCCCCAAGGCCTTGAGAAAATATTTTTCGTACAGCGGTTCTGACCGACCTTTGCGCATTTTGTGCAGGAAGTATTTCTCAAAGGCGATTTTGGACCAGTGTACCCAGCGCCCTTTCTTCATCCAGCTCACATTGCGCGGCGGTATCTGTGGCATGGCCACGAACGCAATCCCCCTGTCGCCCATGTCGGCCAGGCATATTGCGTTCCACGTGCCAGTTGCGTCTGGTTGCCGGCCCTCGACCTCGTTTTTGATGTTGTGCACAATTGCCGTGACCATGGTTTCAATCATGTAGCCGGTTTTCGGGGCGCCAGTCGGTACAGGTGTTGGTTCCACGGGTGGTATCGCGATGCAAACACCTGCCGAATAGATGTTGGGATATTTCTTGCTGCGCTGGTGCTCGTCAACGATCACAAAACCCCGCGGATTGGTCAGGCCCTCAACCGCCGCCACTGCGTCGACACCCTTGAAAGCGGGAAGCATCATGGAAAATCCGAAAGGCAATTCGTGCTGCTTGGTGGCCTCGCCCTTGTCATTGTGTTCGGTCACAAACATTTTGCCGAACTCCACCTTGTTGACTTTGGAATTAGTCACCCATTTGATGTGGTGGTCGCGCATTTCGTCTTCCATGAGGGCTTGCGAATTACCTACGCCGCCAAGTCCCAGATGGCCGATGTAAGGTTCACTGGTGACGAACGTCATGGGTACCTTGTGGCGCAAGCGGCGCTTGCGCAATTCCGCATCGACGATGAATGCGAATTCATAGGCTGGACCGAAACAGCTCGCCCCAGCCATCGCGCCGATAACTATCGCGCTTGGCGCAGCAAGAAACTTCTGCCAGTCGACATAAGCCTTTTCTGCGTGCTCGACGGTGCAAATTGAGTGGGTATAGCCCCCGTGAGGCCCGGCTCCTGGTACTTCGTCAAATGCAAGTTTCGGACCGGTCGCAATGATGAGATAGTCGTAGGTGACCGGATTTCCGCGCGACAGGAGGAGCCGATTTTGCGCAGGCTCGATTTTTGTGACGGTATCGGCAATGAACTCAATGCCACGCCTTGTAAGGGCCGGACGAATCGGGAACGTGATTTGATTCGGCTCGCGCCAGCCAACTGCGATCCATGGATTGGAGGGCACAAATTGAAATGTCTCTGAAGCATTGATTACTGTCACTCTGTGCTGTTTGCCTAAGGCCTTGCGGATTTCGTAGGCCGCAGGCATGCCGCCGATGCCGGCCCCTAGAACGACTACATGCGCCATGATTTCTTCTCCAGTGAGTGGGTTGTCTATGAACGCCTTTGATGTTAATCCCAGGCTCACAGCAAACCGCGTACCAGCATGCGCAATTGCTCGAAGCGCTTGAAAATGCGCTGATATTGATCTCCGTCAAATACAAATCCGTCATTTTGTCATGACATATGCGGCAGATTTATTTACCGCTCTGACATTTTTGACTGAATGAGATCCGACCATGCCCAATGTTCAGCCGACTCTGCAAGCCCTGATAGACAGTCAGGAAAATCCCTTTGTCCTTATTGATTCACATTACCGTGTGGTGGCCGCCAATGGGGCCTATCAGGCCGCTTATGGCCTTGAGGCTACCCAAATCATCGGGCGGTATTGCTATGAGCTCTCGCATCGGCGTTCGACCCCATGTCATAAACACGGAGAGGACTGCCCGCATCACCAAGTCATGGCAGAGCAAAAGGGCTGTCAGGTGCTACACACCCATTTCGATCAGCATGGAACTGCAGAGCACGTAAGAATAAAAGGTTTCGCGATTCCGAATCCAGAGGGCGGTTTGCTTGTCGGTGAATCGATATTTCGTCTCGCCTCGGTGTCAGAGCTCGACTGCGACGAGATGCGACTGATCGGACGGTCACCTGCTTTTCTCCAGGCAGTGGAGCAGCTCACCCTGGCCGCCGCCAGTAATGCCAATATTCTGTTGCACGGAGAGTCTGGCGTCGGCAAGGAACTCGCGGCGCACTTTATGCATGGTCAAGGTCCGCGCCGCGAGGGACCGTTTCTGGCGGTTGACTGCGCCGCCATAAGTCAAAATCTTTTCGAAAGCGAAATTTTCGGACATGAACGCGGAGCGTTCACCGGATGCGTGGGACGCAAGCAGGGCCTATTCGAGCTTGCACACAACGGAACACTCTTTCTTGACGAAATTGGAGAGCTTCCGGGTGCCATGCAGGCGAAGCTTTTGCGGGTGCTAGAAACTGGTCAGTTCCGTCGAGTGGGTGGGCGCGAACAACTTCATGCTGATGTGCGCGTTGTCGCCGCAACAAACCGTAATCTGATGGCAATGGTCGAATCGGGGAATTTCCGTGAGGATCTTTATTATCGTTTGGCTTGTATTATTGTCGAGCTTCCGCCATTGCGCGCACGACGCGGTGATATTCCTGCGCTTGCCGAGGCGCTATTAGCGCGTATCAATCATGCAAACAGCGCTAGGCTTTACCTGACACGCGAGGCGGTGGAGCGGCTAGTAAGCTACGACTTTCCTGGCAACGTGCGTGAATTACGCAACATTCTGCAACGCGCTGCAGCATTGACCAGTGGAACCAAAAGTGGAGCGATTCACGCCAACGCTATCGTGGTGAATCGACCGCCCAGCAACAATCTGTCTTCTCCGGAGCGGGCGGTCGAGCCGGCCGAGGACATGCCGGCAAATATGCGCATGATCGAACAACGGTACATCGTCGAATTGCTCGAGCGTTTCGGCGGCCATCGCCGCACTGTGGCCAAAGCGCTTGGTATCAGCGAGCGCACGCTTTACCGGAAGCTGCGCCGGTATGCGATTGGGTAGCAGATCCGTGCGGAGTGAATTGGCGCGGCAATGCCGTAGGTCTAGCCAAGGAAGCGTCCGGCACCAGCTACGATGATGGTAATTAGCCCGATCGTCATATTGACTGCAATCAGACGTCGGATCTGGGTAAGCTGTTTACCGGCTGCGGCAAAGTCGTTGGCCGCCACGAATCGATTCAGGCGGCGGTAGGGCGCGAAAAAGACATGCAGGAATATGAGAATCATGATTATCCCCAGCGTTTGCATGATGTTTATAGGCATACCCGCATGTGCTGGGCCGCCGAAAGCACGAAACATCATCCAGTAACCGGTTGCTGGCAGCAGGACTATTGCGGCCCATACCCAGGGAAAGAAGCGCGCAAAGGTGCGTGACCATAGTGGTAGGCGAACTTGAGGCTCCATGGATGCGGCTGCTGGACGCAAGGCCATGTAGGCAAAAAACATTCCACCGACCCAAATCACCGCGGCCAATAGGTGCACTGCAAGAGCAACAGACATGACGACCTCCACTGGTGTTGTGAACAGTTACTGAACGCTGCGGCATGCATCTTCCATGCGTGCGCAACCTAGCACAACCATAGCGCGCACGTCACCTTGCCAGTCTGACCGTACTGCCTGAGTTCCAAGGCTTGGGGCTGGACGTGGCCGCAGCGCCGTGTCATTTTTCGCGACACTTCTTCAATCG
>JAKBDW010000303.1:0-8686 GCA_021834245.1 Pseudomonadota bacterium | reverse complement strand
GCCGTACTCGTTGGTGCGCGCGTATACCGCAAGCGAGTTGATCAGACCGATGTTCGGTCCTTCCGGCGTTTCAATCGGACAAACGCGACCGTAATGCGTCGGATGCACGTCGCGCACTTCGAATCCGGCGCGCTCGCGCGTGAGACCACCTGGCCCAAGCGCCGACACGCGACGCTTATGAGTTACTTCCGACAGCGGGTTGGTCTGATCCATGAACTGCGACAGTTGCGAGGAGCCAAAGAATTCCTTGATTACAGCGGACACCGGCTTGGCGTTGATCAACTCCTGCGGCATGAGGCCCTCGGATTCCGCCAAGCTCAGTCGCTCCTTTACGGCGCGCTCAACACGCACAAGACCGACGCGGAACTGGTTTTCCGCAAGCTCACCGACGGAGCGCACGCGGCGGTTACCAAGGTGATCGATGTCATCGATCTCGCCCTGGCCGTTCTTCAGGCCGATCAGCACCTTCATGACGTCGACGATGTCATCCTTGTTGAGGATGCCCGGGCCCTCGTCGCTCGGCCGGCCCAGCCGGCGGTTGAACTTCATGCGCCCAACCGCCGACAGGTCATAGCGGTCTAGGCTGAAGAACAGGCTGTTGAAAAGATTCTGCGCGGCGTCGCGTGTCGGCGGCTCGCCGGGACGCATCATGCGATAGATTTCGATCTGCGCTTCAAGCGCATCGCGCGTGGAGTCCGTACGCAGGGTGTCGGAAATGAACGGTCCATGATCGACGTCGTTCGAGTACAGGGTCTTGATCTCGGTGATGCCCGCAGCAACGAGCTTTTCCAGCACGTCTTTGGAGACGAGGTCATTCGACTGGGCGATGAGCTCGCCGCTCGATTTGTCGATGATGTCTTCGGCAAGCGATCGACCGATAAGGAAGGTCTCGGAAACAACGAGTTCCTTGATATGCGCCTTCTCCAGCTCGCGCACGTGACGTGCCGTGATGCGCCTGCCGGCCTCGATCTCGACGCCCTTCGGTATCTTGATGTCGAAGTCGAGCTGCTCACCGCGTAAATGGGTGGGGATCAGCTTGAAACGCACCTCTTTTTCGCTCAATTCGAAGGTGTCGGTCTCGAAGAAAGTCGCCAGAATCTCCGGGGTGGTCATGCCGAGCGCGCGCAGCAGGATCGTCGCCGGCAGTTTGCGCCGCCGGTCGATGCGCACGAACACCAGGTCCTTCGGATCAAACTCGAAATCCAGCCACGAGCCGCGATAGGGAATGATGCGCGCCGAGAACAGCAGCTTGCCGGACGAATGGGTCTTGCCGTAATCATGGTCGAAAAATACGCCCGGGCTGCGATGCAGCTGCGAGACAACCACGCGCTCGGTGCCGTTGATCACGAAAGTACCGTTGTCGGTCATGAGCGGGATTTCGCCCATATAAACTTCCTGTTCCTTGATATCACGTACCGTCTTGGTGCCGGCACTTTCATCCTTGTTAAACACCACGAGCCGCAGCAGCACGCGCAAGGGCGCGGCGTAGATGAGACCGCGCTGCTGGCACTCCTTCACGTCGAACGGCGGCACGCCGAGGCGGTAGCTCACGAACTCAAGCGCCACATCGCCGTTATAGCTTTCGATTGGAAACACCGACTTGAACGCGGCCTGCAAACCTTGATCAATGCGCTGGTCAGCCGCAACATCGGCCTGAAGGAATCTGCGGTAGGAATCCTTTTGTGTGGCCAGCAGGTTGGGTACGCGCAAAATGCTCGGCCGCTTGCCGAACGTCTTGCGTATGCGTTTCTTTTCGGTGAATGAGTAAGTCATCATCTTCCTCGGCTTTGAGAGTCCGGTGGACTATCCGTCCGCCGCCCGGTTCGAAGCCCCGGGAGGCGGATACAACACTGTGTCACAAACGGGAAAAGGCCGGTGGCAAATGCCACCAGCCCAGACCCGGTCTTACGCACGTCCGCGTTAAAGTCACGCGGAACAGGGTACAGGCCGTGGACGGCCGCCCCTTACTTCAACTCGACCTTGGCGCCAGCTGCTTCCAGTTCTTTCTTCATCTTGTCGGCATCGGCCTTCGGCACCGCTTCTTTAACGGTGGCAGGAGCCGACTCGACCAGATCCTTGGCTTCTTTCAGGCCAAGGTTCGTGACCGCGCGCACCGCTTTGATGACGCCGACCTTGTTGTCACCGGCAGCTGCCAGGATGACATCAAACTCGGTCTTGGCTTCGGCTGCGGGAGCCGCACCACCTGCCGGTGCGGCGACTGCGACCGTCGCGGCGGCGGCGGAAACGCCGAACTTCTCTTCCATCTCCTTGATTAGCGCAGACAGATCGAGCACCGACATGCTGGCGATGGAATCAATGATTTCTTGCTTGGAAACTGCCATGACTGATTCTCCTGAAACTTGGGTCTAATGTAATCGATAACCGTTTAAGCAGCGGCCTGCTTCTGGTCACGCACCGCAGCCAGCGTTCGCACGAACTTGCCCGGTACCTCGTTCAGTGTCTGGACGAACTTCTGCACCGGCGCAAGCATCGTGCCGAGCAACATGGCCAGGAGCACCTCGCGGCTGGGAAGTTTCGCCAGGGCCTGCATTTCCGCGCCGGACATCAGCTTGCCGCTCATGCTTCCGACGGTTACACGCAGCTTATCGTTGTCCTTGGCAAACTCCACCAGCACCTTCGCCACTGAAACCGGATCTTTGGACGCAGCAAATGCCAGCGGGCCTACGAGATGGTCCGACAGGCATTCGAACGGTGATCCGGTCACGGCACGACGCACCAGGGTGTTCTTTACGACGCGCAGGTAGACGCCGGATTTGCGCGCTTTCGAACGCAGATCGGTCATCTGTGCCACGGTCAAGCCGCGATATTCGGCAAGAACCGCAGCCTGCGAGCCTGCCAGCACCTTGGACACTTCGGCGACCATGGCCTGCTTCTGCTCCATACTAAGACTCATACGAGTCACCTCCACTTGAATAGCACTACCGCACTGCGGCGACCGTATTCAGGATAAACCTGTCATCGGGCTCACCGTCTGCGCAGGCCGGCGATCATCACTGACTTGCCATTAAGCGATACCAAAAGCTGAATCGCGCCTGCGGTCTTTGACAGCTCCTTGTCATCAGGAGCTGGACGCACTGAAGCGTGCGCCGGCCCGGATCCGCCTCCTGCCGACTGCGGATCCCATTCCGCCGGATATATCCCGGCGGCCCAAAGCTCTGGCCCGGACAACTTGTTACGTACACCGCCGCGCTGGCGGCGCACCGCACCGGACCGTGCGTTACTGCCGCGATTACAGCGGCAGCGACGACTGCTCGACGCCAATCCCCGGACCCATGGTCGTGGAAAGCGTCAGCTTCTTAATGAATATTCCCTTCGCTGTCGCCGGCTTGGCCTTGCTCAAGGCGGCAAGCAGAGCGGCGAGATTCTCCTTGAGTGCGGCCGGCTCGAACGAAGCCTTGCCGATGGAACAATGCACGATACCAGCTTTATCGATGCGGAACTGCACCTGGCCGGCTTTGGCGTTTTCAACGGCCTTCGCTACGTTCGGTGTGACCGTGCCGACTTTCGGGTTTGGCATGAGGCCACGCGGGCCGAGAATCTGGCCAAGCTGGCCGACGATGCGCATGGCCTCGGGAGTGGCGATCACCACATCGAAGTCCATTTGTCCGGCCTTGATCTTGTCCGCCAGATCCTGGAAGCCGATGATGTCAGCTCCCGCCTTTTTCGCTGCCTCGGCTACCGCACCCTCGGCAAAAACAGCAACGCGCACGCTCTTTCCGGTGCCGCGCGGCATGAGGGCGCTACCGCGCACGTTCTGATCAGACTTCTTCGCGTCGACGCCGAGATTGACCGCCACATCGACCGACTCGTCGAACTTCGCCGTTGCTGCCTGCTTAATGATGCCGAGTGCCTCATCCAGCGGATACTGCTTGCCGGGCTGATACTTGCCGGCAATGGCCTGCATGCGCTTACTCATCTTGCTGATTGTCTTTTCTTGCGCCATGTCACACTCCCTCCGTCTCGATGCCCATGCTGCGGGCACTGCCGGCGATGATCTTAACGGCTGCATCCAAGTCATGGGCGTTGAGGTCTGCCATCTTGATCTTGGCAATCTCCTCAAGCTGGGCGCGAGTCACCTTGCCAACCTTGTGGGTGTGTGGCGTCTTGCTGCCGCTTTGGATGCCGGCAGCCTTCTTCAGCAGCACTGTTGCGGGCGGCGTCTTGCGGATAAACGTGAAGCTCTTGTCACTGAAAACAGTGATGATCACAGGCACCGGTGTACCGGGCTCCATGTCTTTGGTCTGCGCATTAAACGCCTTGCAGAACTCCATGATGTTAAGACCGCGCTGACCCAGCGCCGGACCGACGGGCGGACTGGGATTGGCCTGACCGGCCGCCACCTGCAACTTGATGTATGCGTCTATCTTCTTTGCCATTTACCTTACTCCTATGGGTGCAAACGCGCCCGGAAGGCGCTCCCCGTGAATCGAAGCAGCGGGCTTACACCCGCCGCTAGCTCTTCTCTACCTGACTGAACTCCAGCTCCACCGGCGTCAGACGCCCGAAAATGGACACCGTCACGCGCAATTTGTTCTTCTCGAAGTTCACGTCCTCAACGGTTCCATTGAAATCCATGAACGGACCGTCAACAATGCGCACCAGCTCACCGGGCGCAAAGGAAAACTTGGGCTTGGGCTTCTCCACACCTTCCTGGACCTGGTGCAGGATCGACTGCGCTTCCTTGTCCGTAATCGGCGTAGGCTTGGTGCCAGATCCGCCAATGAAGCCGCTTACCTTCGGCACGTTCTTCACCAGATGCCAGGTATTGTCGTTCATCTCCATCTTGACCAGCACATAGCCGGGAAAGAATTTGCGCTCGCTTGTGCGCTTTTCCCCGCTCTTCATTTCGACGACTTCCTCGGTAGGCACCAGGATATCGCCGAACTGGTCTTCCATGCTGGCGCGCTTGATATGCTCCTTGAGGGAGCGCTGCACCTGCTTCTCGAAACCGGAGAACGTGTGTACTACGTACCAACGCATCGTCATAATCAGGATCCCTGTCCGGTCACGGCCTTGATCCCCAGTATCAGGGCATAATCAACTACCCAGAGAAACACCGCAGTCAGGATCACCATGACTACCACTGCGATCGTCACTTGTACTGTTTCCTTGCGCGTCGGCCAGACCACTCTGCGCAGCTCCGCGAGCGAACCCTTGCCAAAACCCCAGGTCGCGCGTCCGAGTCCGGTTTGCGAGGCCACGAGCATTGCCACGATAGCGCCCGCCAAGACCATTAATACACGGATCGCATCCGGTTTGGATCCGAAGTAATAGTAACCGCCGACGCCGCTCGCCAGGATCAGCATCGCCAGAGACAGCTTGACTCTATCCGCCGTTAACACGCAAAAACCTTTTAGCAATTCTGCCAGGTGTTGGCAGGCCAGGAGGGAATCGAACCCCCAACCTGCGGTTTTGGAGACCGCCGCTCTGCCAATTGAGCTACTGGCCTGTGTACCCTAAACCCTTATATAGATCGGAAGACCGGATGCGGGCTGGCCTCTAGCAGGCCGCCGGCATTCCGGCTCCGCAACCTTATTCAATAATCTTCGCCACCACTCCGGCACCCACGGTACGTCCACCTTCGCGGATGGCGAAGCGCAGACCGTCTTCCATGGCGATCGGGTTGATGAGGGTGATGGTCATCTTGATGTTGTCGCCGGGCATCACCATCTCGGTGCCCTGCGGCAGATCAACCGCGCCGGTAACGTCGGTGGTGCGGAAGTAGAACTGCGGACGGTAGCCGTTGAAAAACGGGGTGTGGCGGCCGCCTTCTTCCTTCGACAGCACGTAGACTTCGGCTTCGAACTTGGTGTGCGGGGTGATGGAGGCGGGCTTGGAAAGCACCTGGCCACGCTCCACTTCCTCGCGCTTGGTGCCGCGCAAGAGCACGCCGACGTTGTCGCCGGCCTCGCCCTGGTCGAGCAGCTTGCGGAACATTTCCACACCGGTGACGGTGGTCTTCTGGGTGTCCTTCAGGCCGACGATTTCAACTTCATCGCCCACCTTGACGAGGCCACGCTCGATACGCCCGGTGACAACGGTGCCGCGCCCGGAGATCGAGAAGACGTCTTCGACCGGCATGAGGAAGGCGCCTTCGACGGCGCGCTTGGGCTGCGGGATGTAGGAGTCAAGCGCATCGGCCAGCTTCAGGATGGCCGGCTCGCCGATTTCGCTCTGGTCGCCTTCAAGTGCCTTGAGCGCGCTGCCCACGACGATCGGGGTATCGTCGCCGGGGAAGTCGTACTTCGACAGCAGTTCGCGCACTTCCATCTCGACGAGCTCGAGGAGCTCCTTGTCGTCGACCATGTCGGCCTTGTTCAGGAACACGACGATATAGGGCACACCCACCTGGCGGGCGAGCAGGATATGCTCACGCGTCTGCGGCATGGGGCCGTCGGCGGCACTCACGACGAGAATGGCGCCATCCATCTGGGCGGCGCCGGTAATCATGTTCTTCACGTAGTCGGCATGGCCCGGGCAGTCGACGTGCGCGTAATGACGATTGGCCGTCTCGTATTCAACGTGGGCCGTGGCAATGGTGATGCCGCGCTCGCGTTCCTCGGGGGCGTTGTCGATCTGGTCGTACGCCTTGAACTCGCCGCCGAACTTCGAAGACAGGACCTTGGTGAGTGCTGCGGTCAGGGTCGTCTTGCCGTGGTCAACGTGGCCGATGGTCCCCACGTTGAGGTGGGGTTTCGTACGTTCAAATTTTCCCTTGGACACCTTTCGTACCTCGTGGTTGTTTTTTCTACAATATCGTCAGTTAAAACCGCCGGCCGGCGGCAGGCGCCAACCATGTCTGGAGCCCATAATCGGAATCGAACCGATGACCTCTTCCTTACCAAGGAAGTGCTCTACCGACTGAGCTATATGGGCAGAATTCTGCAATCCTGTACCTCCCAACGGCCCAGCCCAAGTAACTGGAGCGGGTGATGGGAATCGAACCCACGCTATCAGCTTGGAAGGCTGAAGTTCTACCATTGAACTACACCCGCGCGATCGCCGCTTACGCCGGGGCCACCCGCCAAAGCCAGCCGCTCCACCTTCCCGCGCTCACCCCATCCTCCATGTCGCGCCCGCGGGTACAGGCTTGGTGGAGGGGGGAGGATTCGAACCTCCGAAGGCAGAGCCGTCAGATTTACAGTCTGATCCCTTTGGCCGCTCGGGAACCCCTCCCAAAACGTAAGCCGCGCATTATGCGGGACAAAACCCCGGGTCGTCAACGCCTAACGCCCCAAAAAACCGCCTGAGCAGTGGCAAAATGCCTCTAGCTCTGGCGACGAATCAGGTTCAGGGCAGATCCCGCCATGAACCAGCCGATCTGCTCGGCGGTGAGCGTGTGCTGCGCCCGGATGCTTTCCGTCTTGCCGTCCGCGTGCCTGATATCCACAGTGACGAATTGACCCGGGGCGAGCCGGTCAAGTTCCCGAAAACTCAGACGATCGTCGCGCGCGATACGCTCGTAATCCGCAGGATCGGCGAAAATCAGGGGTAGTACGCCCTGTTTCTTGAGATTTGTCTCATGGATACGGGCAAAACTGCGTGCCAGCACCACCCGGCAGCCCAGATAACGCGGCGACATAGCCGCGTGTTCGCGTGAGCTGCCCTCGCCATAGTTCTTGTCGCCGACAGCCACCCAACCCTGGCCGCGCGCCTTGTAATCGCGCGCCAACTCATTAAGCGGCTGGCCCGTGGCGCTGGTAAAAACGTTGTAGCCGGTTCCTGATTTGTCGGAAAACGCGTTCTCTGCCCCGGAAAACATGTTGTCGCTGATGCGGTCCAGGTGGCCGCGGAACTTGAGCCACGGGCCGGCCGGTGAAATGTGATCGGTCGTGCACTTGCCTTTGGCCTTGAGCAGCACCGGCAGATCGCGGTAACCCGCAATCTTGTCCACCGGCTCAAAAGGTTCCAGCAGGGCCAGGCGCTCGCTTTTTGGATCGACAACCACCTTGGCGGTTTCCGGCTTGTCGGTGGGCGGGACGTACCCGCTCGCCCCCGGGTCGAAGCCGCGTTTGGGAAATTCATCCCCCGCCGGCGGCTCCAGCCGCAAGACCGACCCATCGTCCAGTTTGACGCCCTCGTGGAGGGGATCGCGATCCAGACGCCCACCCAACGCGTACGCGATGACGACTTCGGGGCTGGCAATAAAGGCATGAGTGCCGGGATTGCCGTCGTTACGTCGCGGGAAATTGCGGTTATAAGACGTCAGAATGGAATTCTTTTCACCCTTTGAAATATCGGTCCGTTCCCACTGACCGATGCAAGGCCCGCAGGCATTGGCGAGCACCGTCGCGCCGATCGCCTCGAGATCCGCGAGCAGTCCGTCGCGCTCGATCGTGGCCCGTACCTGTTCCGATCCGGGTGTCACCAGGAGCGGCACGCGTGCCTTGAGACCGCGCGACCTGGCCTGGCGCGCCACATGCGCCGCGCGCCCGATATCTTCATATGATGAATTGGTGCAGCTGCCAATCAGCGCCGCGGTGAGAGCGGCAGGATAATCCTGCGCCTTCACGTCGGCGGCGAGCTTTGACACGGGCCGCGCCAGGTCCGGCGTGTGCGGTCCGACAACCTGCGATTCGAGCTTTGACAGATCGATCTCCACGACCTCGTCATAATATTTATCCGCCGCCTGTGCCACCTCGACGTCGGCCGCCAGCTCTGCTGC
>JAKBDW010000253.1:0-8690 GCA_021834245.1 Pseudomonadota bacterium | reverse complement strand
CTGCAGATCGGCTCGACCCCGTAAACCTCCCGGTGCTGGTCGATATAGGCGTTTATGACTTCAGTTTGCGGTCGAGCTCCGCTTGGGCGAAAAAAGCGCTGGCGGTCTTGAGGATCTCGTTGGCCCGGCGCAGTTCCTTCACCTCGCGCTCAAGCTCCTTGATGCGCGCCGTCTCCGCGGTAGTGACACCGGGACGTGCCCCGGCATCGATCTCCGTGCGCTTGACCCACTCCAGCAGGGTCTGCGGCACACAACCGATCTTGGGCGCAATCGATTCCACGGCCGCCCACAGCGACGGATACTCGCCGCGCTGTTCCAGTACCATGCGCACTGCACGTTCACGCACTTCAGGGGAAAACCTATTTGACTTGTTCATGGCTCCATTTTCTCAGATGTTGGAGCCTCCTCAAAACCCGGGGCGGTTCAGCTTCCCTTCGTGGGGATCGCTTAAGCTACTGTCCACGAATTGTTCGTCCACTTCGGAATCAGACTCAGAAAGACCTGGAACAAGGCGATATTCTGATCTGCCAAACTCCGACCGTTCAATGGCATCAACGATAGGCTGGAAGGTAACTCCGTAATCCCTCTTATTGGCATAATCCTTTGCACCATTCTCTATCTTCTTCATTCGTACCGGATCACGCAACAATTCAACAATCAATCTCGGATATTCATCCATTTGATTTGCGATTACGCAATGGTGCAAGTTGGTAACGTCAAAACCTCTAAATGCCACCTCAGTTCCAACGATAGCCTTTCCATATGCAAACGCCTCAATGGTTTTCACAGACGAACCGGTGCCACTTTGTAGAGGAATAACCACAAAAGACGCCAGTGAATATAGGGCTTGCAGAAGCTCATCGGATATACGGCCTAACTGCAAGCAATTCCGATATTTCACATCGGCTTGCGGCGAAACGCAGGCTCCAGCGATGACAAAACCTATACCTTCTCTAAGCAGCAGTTTATCTTGACTGAGTTCAGCAACCTGCTTTGCTGCGACCAAATTGGGCGGATGGACGCTTCCCACGAACAGCCCGAATTGCTCCAGCGCCAACTCGATACCTGCTGCAGCAATACGTTTATGTGCCTCACGGTGAGAGAGAACGGTAACCTTCATCACATCAACTGAGTTTGCAATAACCTGCGCCCGTACACCGTATTTTTCAAAAATCGCCCGGTCATCTTCGCTGATGACGGAAGAAAAGTTGGCGGAATTCAACGCATCCGCCTCCTGTTCAATGATCCAGCGCCTCAGTTTTTCTCGCCCAGTCTGCATCCCCAATACGTCGTGACTATTGACAACTATCGGAATTTCGTATGCTTTGGCGAACGGCTCAAAAAGTGATGCCAAAAATGGATATTCGATGACCACCGCGGATGAATGACGAAGAATTGAGTTAATAACCAATTTCGCCTTGCGCGACCTCAACCAGAACCGAAATCTATACTGGAAGTCCTCCAGGCCCATCATCCGTGGCGAAAAAAGTAGCCGCCGAATATAGTCAACCAAGTAGATGGGGTTTGAAAAGGTTGCGCCTGATTCCTCCCATCCAACAACTGTAGCGCCCTTAGGAACAACAGCTGAGGTTGATAATTGACCAAGAATGGTCACGCGCCACCCTGCCTCTATAATCTTTCTCACAACCAACGAAGAACGTACTGACGCCCCCGAGTTGTACTGAAACAGATTGTTCCACGGATAGCTAAAGCAAACATGTTTGCCACTTTCCGTCCGCGAAAGCCTTCTTTTCACAAGATGCTCGATAAAGCTCTTTCCCGAATGAAACTTGGCGGCAGCCTTGCGACCTCTCTTTGCCTTCGACGTTAAAGCATCTCTCTTCGAGATTGCCTTAAGGACCGCGCCCGTCAGTGATTTCACATTGCGATTCTTGACTGTCAAACCGGTTCGCCATAGCTTTACCTGATCTGACATCCATGTATTCTCTGTTGTAATCAAGATCTTTGCGCCGATGATAGCCTCTAAGGCCACTCCAGACGTTCTGGATGAATAGACCTCCTGCCAATAAGGCGCGAGAATAACATCTGATGATGCTACCAGCGCCTCGTAAGACTGCTTGTCCAGACTCTTTGTAAGGACCGATACCGGAAAAGGATAATGGGCATTCCTAATTTCCCTTACATAGGGTGCGGCATCACTATCAGGATCATTCGCCTGAATCACAAACTGTACAGGCAACTTTGCAGAGATCTCGGCAAGTTGCCGCATCATTTTGCAAATTTCTATAAAACCTTTCTCGCCCCTCGCATTTCCAAGCACCGCTATCTTCAGTTGCTCATTTCGTTCTGATACATGACCATTCGTTGAATGCTGCTCAACTCCATGAGGGATCGGAAACAGCTCAATCGGTACATAAGTCACCTTTGAATATTCATCAATAAGCCTGCTGCTGTCGCTCGCAAGACGTACCTTGCCAGTCTCGAACAGATATTCGAATTTTCTTAAAGCCAACCTCCGAAGCATCGGGCGAACTGAAGCAAGAAAACTTGTCGGGTATCGAAGCAAAACCACCGGAGCGACGCGCGTTCTGGAATAAATCTTCTCACATAGCGCCGCCGTCTCCAAAATGTTTCGACCAATTACCATATGGAAGAACACAAGATCATCTACTTCCAATCTCGCTGCCAAAAACGCTTCCTCTGCTTCCAGGTAGTAACGGTGGTTGCCGAACACGACGAAAATTAATTTTTGAGACAAAGAACCAACAAAGTTGGATATACCGGCTGTACCGGCAATTCCCTCGAAAAACAAGATGATGATCTTTGGTGAGACCAACGTTATGAGCTTGTATAAAGCTTTGACCGGAAACGCGACCACATCCGTGACATTGACCTCCTTAAAGGCGATCGGCGGAAGAATGTAGGTAAACGTCTTCTTTACCTTCAAAGCAATAGTTTTCTGTAGCTTGAGAACAACATTTTTTGTTTCCGACAGAATCGGTGGCGTGAGGAGATCCGCCCATCTCAGTATTTTCTGAAATTTCTTTCTGTCCTGTCCTATTACGTAAATTCCGTTCGGAACTACGCCAACCAAGACGTGAACAAGGAATTTTGCCAGACTGCTATTGATCCGCTTTTGAAGACGAGCATTCAGTCGTTCTCTATGACTGAGCGTCCTTGCAAACCAGCGTTTCAGTCGACCGGCATTTCTATATGCCTGCGCATATATCATTGATGGAACGATAAGCATTGATATGATCGCGAGTGCACGCAGCTTCAGCTCAAATGCAACTCGCCTGCGTATTCTGAGCATACCCCACATGTCCTCCGAGAATGTTCTGATGACTTGGACATGTTTTCCGATCGTGTCACACACGGACCTATGACAAAGAACGAGGCCTTCCATCCCCAACTCTTTGGCATTTTCGATTACCGAAATGTCGTACTGTGCGTGATGTCCGACGAAATCAGTCAATGAAGGATCCACGACAATAATTCTTTTCGCCTGAACACCGTTGCCTGAGACACTTTTTAGCATGTGACTATTAGATTTCATGTAATTGGATAACACTTTTTCCATTCCGTCCGATCGGAGCCGTTGGCACAGTTGCCAATTCGTAAGAATGCAAGGAGTTTTAACAGGTTGCTGAAAAATACCCAGAATTGAATAAAACCGTGTGTCCCGATTCTTCAAAGCGATGCACCGCGCGGCTTGTGCCCCCGCCTGGCGGTGCAGGGTGTGTCTTAATTTCGTCGTTTTCCATTTTTTGAAGGCACCTATCCTGCATAAACCGGTTACGCCGGGCGCGTGCGCATCAGATTGGCGAGGTGCAGCAGGTCGAAGACCGCGGCATTGAGCCGGAACTGCTCATCGACCCGCACCGTGCTAATGGACAATCTCGGCTTCCAGGAGACACTCGCGGTTGTGGGTAAACACAGTGGGTACCCACACCAGCTCGTCCACCCCAAGCCCCACGAACCAGCGAAACAGCAGATGGTAGTCGAACTGCTCCATCAGAGGGCGTTCGCTCCGCACAATGTAAAACACCTGCAACAGGAGTGCGCGAATGAGTTTCTCAGGCACGATCAAGGGCCGCCCCATCGGCGAGGAGGCGGATTCAAAATCTGCGGTCAGCGCCGCGAGCGCCTCGTCGGTAAGCCGGCGGATCTCGCGCAGCGGATGACCCTGGGGAACGCGCAATTCCGGCGAGACGCAGGAGAACAGGCCTTCTTGTCGGGTGTCGGTGCCGTGCATGACTATCGAACCTCCCTGAGTGATCGAACGATGAATAAAATGCATTGGCATAGACAAAGTTCGATGCTTTCAGGAAAGTTTTTCAGCAACCTGTTAGGGAAAACTCAATGATAAGAAGCCAGAACGGATCATTCAACATACGGCTTTGAACCTACGAGACTTGCCTAGCGGCCAACTTTCTATCATAAACCGGTCTGGTCTACGACACGCTCGGCGAATGCGAAACCACTGGTGAATGCCGGTGAGATGGCATTAAGTACGTGCATAGAGTCGTCCGTGGCCGCGAGGATATAATCCATTTCCAGCTTGCGCGTCTTCACATTGACAAGCTGAGGACGGATTCCCGCCTTGTCGGTGGGTACCATATCAGCCGCTTCCAACGTAGGCAACAGCCGGCGAGCCGCCGCCAGAAAGTTGCTTTTGCGGTATTTGCCCATCTCACCATGGGCGAGTTTGCGAAAGTTGTTTTCGTTGCGCCAATACATGACTGCGAGCTGCAGACTGATATTCATCGATTCGCCCAAATCGATACCTTGGAAAATGCCGTAGTTTTCGCGGCCGAAGGCGGGGATGGCCGTCGGACCAACGTACACTTCGCCACTGATTACACGTGTAAAGTGCACACCTAGGAAAGGCATGGATACATCCGGGACGGGATAAATGTTCGCCCTTACCTTGGAATTCGACGTCTCACACAATTTCCAGTAGATGCCCTTGAACGGCACTAAGGCGTAATCTTCGCCAAGACCGAAATACCTGGCGACGATATCGGCATAAGCACCCGCACAGTTCACCAGATACCCGTATCCGATTTTTCCATGACTGGTCTGAATAAACCCCTTGCCATGTGCACCATTCACGTGACAGTCAAAAATACACTCGACACCGCTCAGTAAAAGTTTTTCTTTCAAGCGGCTCACGACGGCGGAGCTATCGATCACCGCCGTATCAGGACAGTAAATCGCAGCCGGCCCTTTGGCGGCATAAGGCTCAAGTTCCCCAAGCTGCTGACTGTCGATGCGCTCGGCGCGGATGCCATTTTCGCGAGCGTTGCGCATCAACTTGTCCACGGTCGCCAACTGTTCTTCTGCTGTAGCCAGAATCACTTTACCGCACTGTTTTACAGCAATGCCTTCGGCCCTGGCGAATTCGATCATGCGTCGAGCCCCGGAAGCGCAGAATTTCGCCTTAAATGTATCGCTACCATAATAAATCCCGCAGTGCATGACGCCGCTATTGCGCCCACTCGCATGCAGCCCTGCTCCTGACTCCTTCTCCAAGACAGCAAGACGTGCTTTGGGCTGCCGCTTGAGGAGTTCTGCCGACACCGTAAGGCCAACAATTCCAGCGCCGACAACGATGATATCGAAGATCTTCGGCATTGCCAGTCCCCGTCAAACGTTTCCGTAGCGAGTATTGCGGATCATTTTGTAGCCTTTTATCAATTCACCAATACCACGATCGAGAGAAAACTCGGGCTTGAATCCTGTCGCCTCAACTTTCTCATTTGAAACGATGTAGTTGCGCTGATCTGGATCCTTACCAAGAGGTGCCTCTACGAAAACAAAATCCGGCAACTGTCTTTGAATATGTTCGCATAGTTCCTTCTTGGAAACGTTGGCATCCGATAAGCCGACGTTGTATATCTGCCCTTTCATCTTGTCGAAGTTGTTAAGCGCATGCTGGAATACGCGCGACACATCACGTACATGAATGTAATTACGCTTGAAATGGCCTTCGAACAGGACGACAAAGCGATCATAGACAGCGCGGTAGGTAAAGTCATTGACCAGCAGGTCGATACGCATTCGAGGTGACATGCCGAAGACCGTGGCTAGCCGGAAACTAATGGAATTCTGGCGCTGCATAAGCTCCTTCTCAATGGCAACCTTCTCGATCGCATACTGGGAGATCGGTTTCAGGGCCGACTCTTCGGTACAAAAGTTATTTCTATCTCCCGTGCCATAGGCGCTGTTCGTGGTCGGCATCAATACGATCTGCTCCTTGGATAACAACTTGAGCATCAACGTGATGGCATCGTGATTGGTCGTAGTGGCGCCGACTGGGTCCAAACTGCACAAAGGGGCGCCGACGAGAGCAGCTAAGGGTATGATCACGTCGGCATCCTTCATTACCCCTTTCATGGTCGCTTCAACACGAATATCGGCTTTGACTACCGTAAAGTTGGGATGGTAACAACAGTGGTTCAGGCTTGTTTGCTTGAACATGAAGTTGTCGAGCACGACGACCTTATGACCGGCGACTAACAGGTCAGGCACCATGGTGGACCCAAGGTAGCCAGCACCGCCAGTGACCAAAATCTTATATGACATACAATTACTCCTTGTAGGCGATCAATGAGAAAAGAGTTGTGTCGACAGAATCTCAGAAACTCTGTGCAGGAACCCCGTGAAGATTCAGGAAATAATGAGATTTAGTTTTTTGTATACAGATGACGCCTCTTCTATTCCTTAAACACGGGCTTCCTATGTGGGTTGTTTGCATTGCCCAAAAGCATCGAGAAGTTTTCCTCTTACTGACTGGAAGTGGCAATCCACCTATGGGCGTCGCTATTGTTTGGCGCCTTATGCCCAATTTACCTGAAAAGCGCTCTTCGTGATGCCAGTCATTTGGATGACGAAGGCGACGATTGCGTGGATCGAAGTCTTTACTTTTTCCGGCCGCGGCTTGCAATCCGTACTGACGCATTCTGCAGCAAGCGCTGATCAGATGCTGAGTCAGTGATGGTCGAGATGGATGCCTCCCAACCGCGCCGAGACTGTCGGACGATGTGCACGCCTGCGCTGAAGAGAGCAGATAGATCGTTACTACTACTGTGTTACAAACATCTCGCTGCGGCCCGGCTTCGACCGCTGCAAGGACACTGAATCAACGTCCGGGCAAGCACGCGCGTGATGTGGAAGCGGCAGGTAGCGATCGACCACGGCACGTGGTGTGGTACAGCGTGAGCTTGTTAGCCTGTGTCGGGTGCCAGCTCCGCCGTACGTGCAACCATGTATCTATAAGAGAGAAACCATCGCTGTCATTTCTTTAACCCAATTACATTAGCGGACCGGTGATAATCGGCAGGTATGCCTATATCAAGGAAAGTAAAGTCCTGGATGCTCGCCCCAACTCTTCCGTTGCTTGCCATTTGTGCAAACAAATCACCTTCCAAAGAAAATTTCTCTGGGTATTCACACAAAATCTCGGCTACCGCCCTAACGTCAATCAAATAACAACCGCCGTTAATCAAGCACGAACCACTAGTCTTGATACCAAATTCCACAACCCGGTTGTTCTCATCAATGAGAACGGCACTGTATCGGTCATTGCTTCGCAATGGCTTCAGAGCGATGGTAACTGGCAGGCGAGACTGATCCGCATCCAGAGTCAGTTGCGCCAAATCCACTTCGAACCATGTATCACCATTTACTAGCATCACATATTGCTGCGCCCAAAGCGTATTCTGCAATGCTTGACGAAAACCTCCGCCTGTACCAAGAGGAATCGCTTCCTCCACGTATTCAATGCTGCAGCCACGATAGCAGTGGCCGAAGTGCGACCTGATGCTTTCGGAGAGATATCCAACTGACAGGACAAAACGAGAAATCCCTTGCTTTGCCCAATAGTCCATTAGATGTTCAAGGAATGGTCGCCCCGATACTGGGGCCATTGGTTTGGGGCGATCGCGAACAACCGGGCGTAAACGAGTTCCCAAACCACCAGCCAGAATAATCGCTTCTCTCGGCTGATGCGAAATCACGCAACGGCCCCCCGACTTTTGGATTCGCTGTACATTGAGACATGCCGCTTTCTCGGTCGGTCGACACCGAGCAGAGCCACCCGGCGTCGCGATTCGGTTTTGGACGGATGATGACGAATGTCCCCGTTTGGTGAGATGCATAGATACGATCGAAATGCGTTTAATATCGGTCCGTAGCGCAATAATCCTGGGTCTATGAGGCGAGGCGATCGCGGGTATTGATCTCGCATGGCTTGCCATCGGTGACATGGATGATGTGCGGGGCAGCGCCCCTCAGCGCGAGCGACATGTGCAGTCGTATCTCGGCCTTGATCAAACAGATTTGCGCCCAGGGAAACACCGGGTGGGAAAGGTCGATGGTAGCGGCAACGAACGCATGGACCGTATTGGACGGATCTACGCTCCAACTCTCCTCTGGATAGAGCCTCCTCACATGGGAAGTGATCCCCAGAACGAACGCCGCGCAGAGGCGTCGGTTGCACGACCTGTTCGCATTCACCGGTGTCGGACACCTGACCGGCTGGCGGACACAGATGCGGTAGAACCTCGCCGCCTGCGCCACAGGACGCATATCGATGTCGCCCAGGCTCTTGCAATCTGTAATCTGAACGAAGGAGATAAAGTACCACTACTCTACGCACGTCAGCGCACGCGCACGGTAATCGCCGCTGTAACGGTCCATGATGCGGCGAAAGTTCTTTCATTGAA
>JAKBDW010000514.1:0-8785 GCA_021834245.1 Pseudomonadota bacterium | reverse complement strand
AAACGTCATGGCCAGAATCACGACGGTACGAATGAATGTCGCCAGGTTGGAATTGATCCCCTCGACACCGAGCTTCCCGAATATGGCCGTCAATCCCGCGAAGAAAGCCGAGCCCAGCGCAAACAGTTTCCATGACATGGTCATCAACCTCCGGAATGGACTAGAGGCAAAACTATATCCTGTTATCGCAGCTGGTCGGGAGAAATACCTTGCCACGCTGTCTTTACATTACCAGGGAAGCTTGTTACCTTTCATCCCGGAGATGGCATGCCTCCCGGAGTTCCTGCTCCAAACCGCCCAACCGGGCTGATGATGCCTACCGATAACCCGGCAGCGGGGCGGTAGGCATTTTTTCTGCCCGCTCTGCCGGATTGATACCAATCTAGACGGAGTGTGAAATGGGCATTTACGGTTTTCTTGCAGTGGGTTTCGGCGCGGCTTTGGGTGCGTGGTTGCGATGGTGGCTGGGCCTTCTGCTCAATCCGGTCTTTCCCACGCTTCCCCTGGGTACATTGGCCGCCAACCTGATCGGCGGTTATCTGGTCGGTGTGGCGGTCGCGTTCTTTGCCGAATATGCCGGCCTGCCTCCGGAAGTGCGATTGTTCGTCATCACCGGCTTCATGGGCGGACTCACCACTTTTTCCACCTTCTCCGCCGAAGCGGTCACGCTCATTTCGCGAAGCGAGTATCTTTGGGCCCTGACGCACACGGCCGTCCATCTCGGCGGATCGTTGGCCATGACGACGCTGGGCATTCTGACGGTCAATCTGCTCAAGGCGAAAGGGGCGGCATGATGAATGCGGATATTCCGGACTGCCCGTTCTGTCACCCAGCGGACATCCTGTTCGAGAATGACATGGCCTATTCCCTGCTGGATAAGAGCCCTGTCAATCCCGGCCATCTGCTGATCATCCCCAAACGCCATATTGCCGACTTTTTTCTTTGCACCCGTGCTGAGAAGGACGCATTGCTGTCGCTGCTCGATGAGGCGAAGTCTTACCTGGACGGCGAACATACACCCGCCGGTTACAACATCGGCATCAACGTGGGCGGGGCTGCAGGCCAGACGATCTTTCACGTGCATCTGCACCTCATTCCCCGTTACCAGGGCGACATGGAGAACCCGCGCGGCGGCGTGCGTGGCGTGATTCCCGGCAAACAGCATTATTGACAAGGAGAGGAACATGGAAGGTTCATTCTTGAGGTTTTACCTGCACGAGAACCAGCGTTGTCACGGCCACCTGGCTTGGGAATGGCTGCTGGAAGAGGCCAACAAGCTGGGCATACGCGGCGGTTCCGCATTCCGCGCCATGGCCGGTTTCGGCCGCCACCATCACCTGCACGAAGACCACTTTTTCGAGTTGGCCGGCACACTGACGGTGGAGGTGGAGTTCATCGTCACCGAGAAGGAGTCCGCGCAGCTCCTGGAATTGCTGCATCGCGAAAAACTCCGCGCCTTCTATGCGCACATTCCGGCCCGCTTCGGCGTCGTGAACCCCGCAGCCGACGATCCGGCGGAAAATGGAGGTGCGGCATGACCGAGATTTGGGCTCAGGCCGCCCTGTGGCTGGGGCTGGCGCTGGTGGCCACCCTGCTGTCGATCTATCTGCGCGTCGCCACCGCACTGTCGGAGATCGTGGTCGGCACCGTGGCCCAGTTGCTGATCGGCGCGGCGCTGGGCGGCGCACTGCTGGCGGGCGACTCCACCTGGATCAAATTCCTTTCCGGGGCGGGCGCCATCCTGCTGACCTTTCTGGCGGGCGCCGAACTGGATCCGGTGGTGTTCAAAACCCAATGGAAATCAACCTTGGGCATCGGGATGGTGGGCTTCATCGCCCCCTTCCTGATCTGCGCCGCAGCAGCCCACTGGCTGCTGGGCTGGGGGGTGCAGCAGAGCTGGCTGGCGGGTGTTGCCATGTCAACCACCTCGGTGGCGGTGGTATATGCGGTGATGCTGGAATTCGGCCTCAATACCACCGACTACGGCAAGGGCGTGCTGGCGGCCTGCTTCGTCAACGACCTGGCCACGGTGATCGCGCTCGGCCTGCTGTTCTCGCCCTTCACCTGGAAAACGCTGGTGTTCGTCGCCGGGATCGTTGCTGCCGCGCTGATCCTGCCGCGCGTCGTGCCACGTTTCTTCAAGCGCTACGGCAACCGGCCTTCCGAGCTGGAGACGAAGTTTCTCATGCTGTGCCTGTTCGGCCTCGGCGCGCTTGCCGGCTGGGCCGGCAGCGAGGCGGTGCTGCCGGCCTACCTGGTGGGCATGGTGCTGGCCGGCACGGTGGGCAAGGACCACGCGCTGGTGCGGCGGCTGCGCACGCTGACATTGGGGTTCCTGACGCCGTTCTACTTCATCCGCGCCGGATCGCTGGTGTCGCTGCCGGCGCTGGCGGCTGCACCGCTCGCGTTCGTGACCCTGCTGTTGACCAAGATGGCGGCCAAGGTGGCCGGGGTTTACCCGGCAACGCTGTACTACAAATCTCCGCGGCAGGAGGCCATGTACACCACGCTGCTGATGTCCACCGGCCTGACCTTCGGCACCATCTCGGCGCTGTTCGGCCTTTCGCACGGCGTCATCAACCAGGCCGAATATTCGGCCATCGTCGCGGCAGTGATTGGCAGCGCGGTGGTGCCGACGCTCATCGCCAATGCCTTCTTCCTGCCGCGGCATTTGCTGAAAAAAACCGATGAAAAAGATACCAACAACCAAGGAGGTTCGCATGATTAAGAAGATACTCATCGCCTATGACGGTTCCAATCCAGCCAAGGCCGCTTTCGAATTTGCCCTGGAGTTGGCAAACAAGTACGGTGCGGAAATGCATGTTATTGCGGCGGCGAGCGCGCCGGAATTTGGCGCAGAAGTGGAAACCGAGGCCATCATCGAAAGCTCGCGGCGTCATTACAATCAACTGCTGCACTCTCTGAAGGACCGGGTCGCTGGCTTGACGGCCCATTTCGAGGTGGTGCTCGGGCATCCCGCCGAGAGCATCGTGCTTTATGCCGAAGACCATGGCATCGACCACATCGTGGTCGGCCATCGCGGCCATAGCCTCTTTGAGCGGTGGCTGCTCGGTTCGGTGGCACGACAGGTCATCGCCTATGCCCCCTGCTCGGTTACGGTGGTGCGCGGCTGAATGTCGAAAGTGGATGAGCCACTGCAAATCTGCCTTGCATGTTTTCACCTGATTCCGGCACATGAACAGGTCTGTTCACAGTGTGGCGCCGACCTGGTGGCGTATTCCGCACAGAGCTACCGGGCAAAACTGAAACTTGCGCTATTGCACCCTTTGGCGGATGTACGCATGCGTGCGATCATTGCCCTTGGTTGGCGTGCCGAATCCGAGACGGCGGATGACCTGGTGGCTTGTGCGTTGCGCCACCCGTCGGATGTGGTGGAGGGCCTGGAAATCGTCAATTGTCTTGTTCAAATAGGCAATGCAGAAGTGCGCAGAATCGCATTGTCAGATTTGCAGGCGCGCCATGCCGCGCATGCAGTGCGTGAAGGCGCCGCGGCGGCGTTAGCAGCGTTGCGATAGTTCGCGTTGCGTCTGCCTTAATGGATAGTAAGCAGTCAACCAACAAGGAGGCTCCATGTACACCTGCATCGAAAATATCCACGCACGTGAAATTCTCGACTCGCGCGGCAATCCGACCGTCGAAGTGGAAATCACTCTCGAAGACGGCTCTTTCGGTCGAGCGGCAGTGCCGTCCGGCGCCTCGACCGGGGTGCACGAGGCGCTGGAATTGCGCGATGGAGACAAGAGTCGCTACGGCGGCAAGGGAGTGAAGAAAGCCGTCGGTCACGTCAATGAAGACCTTGCATCGGCACTCATTGGCATGGATGCACTCGATCAAGGCGCTGTGGATCGTGCCATGATCGAACTGGACGGCACAACCCACAAGGAAAAGCTGGGCGCCAATGCCATCCTCGGCGTGAGCATGGCCACCGCAAGAGCGGCAGCGGGAGCCAGCAACCTGCCGCTGTTCCGTTACCTCGGCGGTGCTGCTGCAAACCGTTTGCCTGTGCCGATGTTCAACATCCTCAACGGCGGCGTGCACGCCAACTGGCAAGGCACCGACTTGCAGGAATTCATGATCGCCCCGGTGGGTGCGCCTAATTTTGCCGAAGCGCTGCGCTGGGGCAGCGAGATTTATCACACGCTGAAAACGGTGCTCAAGGACGCCGGCTATTCGACTGGCGTGGGCGACGAGGGTGGCTTCGCGCCGGCGTTGAAACGCAATGTCGAGGCGATCGAAGTGATCCTCAAGGCAGTAGAAAAGGCCGGCTATCGACCCGGCGAGGATGTGGTAATCGCCATCGACCCGGCCTCCAGCGGATTCTTCGAAGCTGGCCTGTACAACCTCCGCACCGAGAACCGCAAGGTGGATGCGGCTGAAATGGTCGCGATGTATGCGGACTGGGTATCAAAGTTTCCTATCGCCGTGCTGGAGGACGGCCTTGCCGAGGACGACTGGGATGGCTGGAAAATTCTCAACGCGAAACTCGGTGACAAGATAGAACTGGTTGGCGACGATATCTTCGTCACCAATGTAGAGCGCATCCAGCGCGGCATCGATGAGGACATTGCCAACGCGGTGCTGATCAAGCTCAACCAGATTGGCACGCTCACCGAAACCATCGCGGCGGTGCAACTGGCTTACGGCGTCAATTGGGGTGCGATGGTATCGCACCGTAGCGGAGAAACAGTGGACAGCTTCATCGCCGACTTTACCGTGGCCCTGGGTACCGGACACCTGAAGACAGGCGCACCGTGCCGTGGCGAACGTCTGGAGAAGTACAACCAGCTGATGCGCATCGAGGAATACCTGGGGGATTCGGCAATATATGCGGGGCGCCAGGCGTTCGTGCGCTGAGGAGTCAAGGTTGCGCCGGTGTGACGATAGTTTGCAGGCTTCGTGTCATGAATTGCGGAAAGATCAATTATCCACACAAGCCAGCACCACGCCGATGGCCTGCAACGGGTCATCGGTCAGGCTGAGGCAATGCTCGCCGCCGCCGACCAGATACAGATTGAAGCGTTCGCGCTGCAAAGCAGCCGGCAAACGTGCAGGCATGTCGTCGTCGTTGCATAAGGTGAAGCGCAGATCCGGCCAGGTTTTTTTCAGGGCAAGCAATGTATCTTCGCCCAGTTCGCCTGACGCGGCAGCGACGTTCGCGATCTTGTCCAGTGTCTCGGGCACGATCATCGGATGGCCTCAGTCGTCTTCCGCCGAACTGAACTTGCTCAGGGATTTTGCTTCCACGCCGAGTATTTTGGCCAGCCAGGGTGGAGGCGCATCGAGAACCGCTTGCAGGCGTTGCAAAGTGACGCGGGCTTTGCCGCCGTCGGGCACTTTCACCGGGTGGATGTTGGCGCGCACGGCCTTCGCCGCCGCCGGCCCGCCGATGGATTGCACGTAGACGATCTGGCAGTCGCTGATGAGCTGGGCGCGGGCGACATTCTTGTCTTCGGCATCGTCGGTTATAAGCGTCGAGCGCGCATCGATCAGTCGCACGTCGTTGCGACCAACCTGGTAAATGAGAAAACGCGGGCAGGAACCGAAGTGGCCGTCGAGATTCTCTTCGGTGTTCGAGGCAACGGCCACGCGCAGACTGCCGGGCATCTCCCCGTCGACATAGGCATCCATGGGCGGCAGGTTGTCGGCATCGCCGGCTTCGCCCCACAGGTAACGCACGGCCAGTTTGATTGAGGCGCTATCCACATCCGGCTCGACAGTCTCTTCGCCGGAAAGGATGAGCTTGAGGTCGGCCACCGTCACCTTGGCGAGTTTTTCTTCGGTGATCGGCAGGCCGAGACCGTCGCCCAGTTTGGCCGCAAAGGCGCCCGCGTTCACATCGGCAAGTGCACGTGCGGCTTGCGCGATGCGCAGTGCAGCGGTTTTGGTAATCACTGTTGCAGTCATGGCTCGATACCTCATTTTTGTTCAACATACCCAGACTGTTCGGCCTGAGCTTAATGAAACAACTATTGATCCGGCACTTTTTATCCGAGAATCCGCTCGCATTGAGCTTGTCGAAATGTGAATGGATTCTTGTGCTTCGACAGGCTCAGCATGAACGGCAATTAGATTCAAAGCGTGCCGGATCAATAGCCATTCAACTAAGCCCGAAAACAGGCAAGTCGCTGGTTATGTCGAAGGCTATTTGCCGTTTACCCTTCGACAGGCTCAGGGCGAACGGCAAATAGTTGTACGTTTACACCGCGAGTTGTGTGATGCAGCCCTTGATCGGGCACACCTTCACGCATTGCGGTTTGTCGTACTCACCATCGCACTCGGTGCATTCGCTTGCATTGATGATGTACAGCCCCTTCTTCACACTGATGGACGCCGTTGGGCATTCCGGTTCACAGTCCCCGCATGAGGTGCACAAATCCGTATTGATCTTCATTGCCATGATAGTTCTCCTTTTGTTGCAGGAAGGGTAAAGGGAGAAGGGATCGCGCCTGCGGCGCTCACGGGTAAAACCAAACTCGCTTCTTCCCTTCCCGCTTCTCCCTTAACCCTTCCCGGTTTCATTCAGCCGCATCCAGACGCTTGGCACGCAGAGAGATCGGCAACCTGGCCGGAGCCGTCTGCGGCTCGATGTAATACGTGCCGCCGTTGTTGAGCTTGATCTCGCCGCCCCACTTCTCCGGGCTGTCGAATTCCATCGAAACGATGGCGTCCTCGAGGTCGCGCTTGGGCAGGTAGAACACATACGCACCTTTGCTGCCCTGGATCATGATGTTTGCCATTGCAACTCCTTGAATCAGGAATTGGGATTTAGGATTTAGGATTTTTGATCGGGCAGCTCGGCTGCCCCCAATTCCCAAATCCCAGCTCCCAAATCCTGCCTTAACGTACCAAGTCGTGGTTGTAGTCCGTTGTCCCCATGCCGCGGGTCTCCTCGTCCAGACGCTCCAGCACCGCGTTGGTCAGCGTGGTGAGCATCTGCATGGCTCCCTCGTAACCCAGCGTTGTCGAACGATGCAGATGGTGACGGTCGAAGATCGGGAAGCCGATGCGGATCAGCGGAACCTCGAATTCCTTGCCCTTGTGCAGCGTGTCGCGCTGGATGAACTTGGCGTAGCTGTTGCCGATCATGAAATCCGGCTTCTCGGTCAGCACCAGCGAGCGGAAGTGCCACAAGTCGGCGCCAGCGAACACCTGGGTGCTCTTGCCGTACGGCGTCTCGTCCAGCACCTTGCGGATGGCCTTTTCCCAGCGCTTGCTGCCGTTGTTGCACAGCACGTGCAAGGGTTCGATGCCGAGTTCGGTCAGGAACTTGGTCATGCCGATGGTGAAGTCGGGATCGCCGTACAGGCTGATCTTCTTGCCGTGCAGCCAGGTGTGGCTGTCGGTCATCATGTCCACGAAGCGGCCGCGCTCCTTCACCAGCGAATCGGGGATTGCCTTGCCGGTGATTTCGGAGACCTTCATCAGCCATTCGTCGGTCCACTCCAGGCCCATCGGGATGTTCAACTTCGGCACTTCGTGTTTCCATATCTGGTCGACGTACTTCTTGGTCTTGTCGAGTTGCAGCGGCTGCAGCAGGAAAGTCGTGGTCGCGTTC
Source organism: Pseudomonadota bacterium (assembly GCA_021834245.1). Lineage (GTDB taxonomy): Bacteria > Pseudomonadota > Gammaproteobacteria > Acidiferrobacterales > UBA6901 > JAJXUF01. The sequence continues at coordinate 1,209 of JAKBDW010000514.1, read as the reverse complement.
GGCGCATCCTTGATCTCGTCCTGCGTCGTGCCGCCCGCGTACATGCGGAACTGGCCGTCGGCCGGCGTATCCAGCACTTCGGTCGGATCGCTCAGCATGGTGTGCGCGACGCCCATCTCGTCCAGCATGCGATGGATGACGCGATAGTTGCCGAGGTAGGTCTCAAAACCGGGAACGATGTTGATCTTGCCGTTCTTGCCCACCACCTTGTCGTCCATGCTGTTGCGCGTGAAGTAACTCATGATGCCTTCGAACATGTTGTCCCAGCCGGTCACGTGCGAACCCACGAACGACGGGGTATGCGCGAACGGAACCGGATAGTCGTCGGGGATGTTGCCCGCCTTCCTGGTGTTGCGGATGAAGGCGTTCAGGTCGTCGCCGATGACTTCGGCCATGCAGGTCGTGGACACAGCGATCACATCCGGCTTGTAGATCGCGCGGCAGTTCTCCAGTCCGTCGATCATGTTCTTCTGGCCGCCGAACACGGCGGCGTCTTCCGTCATGGAGTCGGACACGCACGAGATCGGTTCGCGGAAATGACGGTTGAAGTAGGTACGGAAGTAAGCCACGCAGCCTTGGGAGCCGTGCACATACGGCATGGTCTTCTCGAAGCCCAGTGCGCACAGCACCGCGCCCAGCGGCTGACAGGCCTTGGCCGGATTCACGGTCAACGCTTCGCGCTTGAAGTTCAGTTCACGGTACTCCATCGTGGTCGTCCAGGTGAACGTGTCCTGCACCTTGGAGGCTTCGTGACGCTCCTCGAAACTATCCTGTTTGTTGCCTATCGATTCCTTGTACTCGTCCTGACGGAACAATGGATAACAAGGTTTGATGTCATCAGCTTGTTGCATGTTTATCTCCTTGGCCCGAGCCGCCAATCTGCGGACACGAGCGTCGTTAATTTGAAAAAACCTTTTTAGCCACAGAGCTCACAGAGAACACAGAGAGAGATTTACTTCTCCCGCATTTCACTGGCTCATCCAAAACGCGCATCACTTTCCAGTTACCGCAGTTTGCTCTGTGATCTCTGTGTACTCTGTGGCCAATTGCCTTTACGCAGCCGCCTTCTCCGCGACAGACTCATCCTTCTTCAACCACGGCGCCTGCATCTTGCCCCAGCACGGGTTGTTCAAGGTCATGTCCATGTCGCGGGCGAAGATCGCGAAGCCGTCATAGCCGTGGTACGGGCCGGAGTAGTCCCAGCTGTGC
>JAKBDW010000075.1:0-8813 GCA_021834245.1 Pseudomonadota bacterium | reverse complement strand
TGTAAAACATGGCCGCCGGCACGATAGGCTCGAAGGCGCCTTCCTTCCTGATCCACATGTCGGGTGTGTTAACCACCCGGAGCTTCTTGAGTTTGAAGGAAACGCGGTTGTAGATGTTGTTGCCAATGTATTTTTCGTTGATCAAGATCTCGTGCACGGTGGCGCGTGTCCACGCCCGTCCGAGGTCAGTGGGTACTCGCATCCCATTGAGGCGCAGGGCGATTTCGGATTCGCAGAGGCCTTCCTCGATGAACCACTGGTAGATCTGGTGAACGATGCGGATCTCGTCGTCAGGGCCCGGCATTAGAATGACGCGGTCGGTCTGCAGGCTTTTCTGCTCGCCGCGCGCAAGTGTGCCCTTGGGCGAGCCATGCTGATCGATGAGAACCCGGCGTAGCCCAAAGCCCGCCGGCCCGCCCTGGCGGTAGCCGAGCTCGATAAGCCGGCACTGCCCGGCAAAAACCTTGGCGGATAGCTCCCGGCTGTATTCCCCGGCCATCGCCCGCTTGACGCCCTTGACGATGGTGGACACCGGGGAGCCATCGTTCTCGAATTGTTCGGCGCAATAGGCGACCTGGATCCCCGCACGGCGGCAGATGTACTCGTAATAAGCACTTTCATCCGCGTCCTGGAAGCGGCCCCACCGGCTGACGTCGTAAACCAAGATGATCTGGAAATCGGCCGTCCCGGCCTCGACGTCTCGGATAAGTTGCTGGAGAGCCTGCCGGCCGTCAATGCGCAAGCCGCTCTTGCCCTCGTCCGCGTAGGTCCGCACGATCTGAATGCCCCGGCGCTCGGCATACTCGCGGATTTTGGCGGCCTGGTTCTCGGTGGAATACTGTTGGTGCTCGGTCGACATGCGCACATACTCGGCGGCGCGGGTGAGTGGTGCGCCCGGGTGGGGATCGCCAGCTGTAACGTCGTCCTGCATGTTGCCCATTACCTATTTAAGGGAGCGGGTTTCCGGCGCCTTGGGATTGCAGGGTCACGCCCGGCTGACCCGCCATAGGCTCGCGGGGCGGCGCCAATGCCTGATCTCGAGCCCGAAAAGCACCCACTTTTGGCAAGGTATCAGTGGCGATATATCTGGCCGATCACGTCCTCTCTTTGCAATACCCTTCTTTACCGTGGCCCTGCGGGGAAAAGCATGGTGATTTCGACCATCCACGCGTCTATCTTTGCAATTCCCGGATCCGTGATGGGCATCAGGCAATAAACGCCGGAAGGCAGGCGGGTGGCCAGATCGGCGATTGACGCGTCCATCTTTGCAAGCGGCGGACTTTTTTTTCGGCGGTTACGTTCCCGCTGCATCTCTCTATTGCGTACTACGTAGGCTGTATGAGCTGCGCGGTACTGGCGCCAGTAGGCTGGATTTCGCTTGCTCCATGCCTGCTGTGCCCGCACCTGGTTGTCGTGATAGTCGGGATCGTGATGCCGCTTTTCCAGTTGCCAGCGACGGCGTCGTTCTCTCTGGCAGTCGGGCGCTGGGCAGTACATCTGGGCAGGGGTTTGTGGGCGCGGCCGGAAGGGTTGGCCGCAGGCCGTGCAAATTTTCGACTCCATGAGCATCTCCGACCGACGAGTAACCAGCCGAAGAGATTATTCTTCCTGCGACGATCGGCGACCAATGGCGGGGCCCCCCGGGTTGCTGACATTGATACCATAAGCTGCGTTATGGCCGCTTTCGTCCGATGAGGCAACCGATCCTATGCAAAATTTGGACTTTAAAGAGCGGGGATTCGCCTTCGATGGTCAGTGCCGCGAAGCCGCTTACCGGGTATGGAGTCCAACCCACAACGCAATACCAATGGATATTGCTGTCAGCAAAACCATTAAACGTTGAATTCGCATGTTGGATATCGTCTGGGATAGATCGTTGCTAGCCGACAGCGTCGTCTGGAGAAGTTCGGCCTCTCTCCGAACTTGTCGTGCTCGCCCCCCCTGCGAAGAGCCCAGACTCTTCAAGAGTTCGTGCTTCCCGCCTTGCGCACTGCTGACATAGGTCATTTCAATAACGTTATGCCGATAGCTTGAGTCAGACTGAGAAAACTCTTCGATCTCATACGTGCAAGCACCTATATCGTATAAAAATGTCCGTGCGAAAAAACGTAGCTTCTTCAAGTCTCTAACGGTCCTATAGCTGCCATCGCACGCGATTTCATCGCGCATTGCCGACAGGGTCTCATGGTAGGCATTTAGTAGACATGTCATTGCCCATCGAGACAAAAGGCCCTGGATATAATCATCGGCTCGCTGCGTTATCGTCCAGTTTGAGGTTGGATCGTGGTAACCCTGGTTGTTTGGGAAAGCGTCCTGTCTGCGGCACGCAAAGGTTAGCCGGTTTCCTTCATCATCCCAGCTTCTGGGCATTACTAAACGCGCCCCAGGCCATTCGATAGATTCCCACGCATCATAGCTACGATTGATAGCGAGCCCATCGAGTGCCCTAATATTGCGAGCCTCACCCGACAGAGGCCTAGCTTGCTCAGTTACCAGCAAAATGGCCGTTGGGAGACGAGATTGAGGTAGAGAATCAAAGGCTCCGGGGAAATGCTTGCGAACCCATTGCGTGCAGTCCTTTTCGAGTCCTTGAAGTTGAGATTTCAATGCCTCGCGACGGAGGCTGTCTGGGTTCAGTATGCTGTAACCAAAGCGGACTGAATCAGTATTTGCCAAGATATAGCGAACAAGGTGCCAGGTACGGAAGAGCGGTGTGCGGCGAGTCGTCGTTATGAAATTTGCACGCAAACTTGTTTCAAGAGAAATGGCAGATGCTGCATCCAGCAGAAAAACCATGATAAACGCGGTAATACTCGGGGTAAGAGACATCAGGACAGGTATCGCGGCGGTCACCCCCTGAGGCAGTCGAGCGGAACGTTCTCTCATGAGATGAGCAGCCTTCGGCGGGGACACAAGCCCAAGATTCACCCAGCCGGCTTGACGCCCCTCTCGGACGTCATTCATCCATTTCACAAGGTTGTCATCCCTACTTCTTCCGTATTCCCACCCCAACTCTCGGATTCCTTTGAGCAACCCGCCCACTGTCGAGGGTGTGTACAGCTCGGCGACCCATATTCCCGGCAGTTGAACACCCTCATCATCGGGAAGTCGACCTCGGGCATTCTCTTCAAGGTCTCGGTCGCGGACGGGGTTGCTCGCATGGTGTCGAAATTCACGATAGAAACGCCAGCGTTTCCATGGTCCCCAGCGTTTGAAAACCTGTAAGGGAAGCTCCTTTATCAGTGGTTCTTTCGCTGCCTCGGTTGCTTCTTCAGTCGCTGACGGTGGTAGTGCGCCATCAAGCTCAACGACAGTACTGCTCTCCGTGTCCAAATCGCTGGGTGTCAATGGCTTATTCACTAGATTCCCGTCCAAAAATTTACTTTTAGGATGATGTTGTTTTGTTGTTATTTATTCAGAAACGAACGTAGTGCAGCATGGGTACGCCGACACGGTAAGCTTGGCCGAAATAGTTGCCACGATTACCACGGCAAAAGGACCCAAGTACACGGGCCGGACAACTGCCTTCCGGCCCGACCAACCAATGTCCGTTCATAACGGATGGCACCTATTAGGGGTCGTCGCCGACATCGGTCGTTGCGCCGGTCGTGGCAGAAGCCCGCGGCAGCGTCGCTGCGAGATGCACGTAAAAACATCTTCATCTCGCAAACGGCCATTCGCCCGTCGACCATAACGCGGTCGCTCTCCACCACCTAAGGTTGAAGCGGTCGGTTCACGGTACCAAGTTTTCGTTGGAATAAGCGCGCGAAGTCGATGTCGCCGAGCGCGTGTTGATCGGCGGCCCCCAATCGCTTCGCTAGATCAAGGGCAGCACCGCCAGGCGCAGGTACTGCAAGGGTAATCGCGTTCGGATGGTATCGCTGAAAGATTGAAAACTCGGCTTCCACGCCATCCATCCCCCCTATGAAGACCGCCGCAGCCAATCCCTCCCTAGACAGCATCGCTTCGCGCATGCGCAGCAGGCTAGCTGCTCGGTCATTCGGGACGGCATCGGTGTATATAACATTGCCAAAACGCTCGTTCTCCTCCGGGAACCACTCCTCGAAAAAGCGACTCTGATACAGTGTGACTGCGTTGGTATAGTTGACGTTTAGGTCCTCACAAATGTTCCAAAGCATCGGCGTGATTGACGGGTGACCACCCCACACGATGCAATGGCTCCGGATAACCGAAATCACTAACTCGCGAATGGCGCACTGGATCAGGAATGGGCTTGCGGTATCGTGATAGTGCCCTCGCCCTGCGACAGGAATGCTAGCCGACAGGAAAATCTCGTTCATCACTATGGCGTCCAGTCGGCGAGCTGCCAGCCGAACTCACATGCCTTGATCCAGCGTGCCGACTGTATTTGCTCACCCAACCAGTCCAGGTGCTCAAGCCAGTCCGGATGGAGACCAACGTGGTCATACACGACTGCCGGCCTCCTGCCTCTGGCACGTGTGACCGCATCATGCAAAGTCCTGGACGTTGGTACGCCGATCGTTGGATACACGATGATGTCACGACCATCAGCAAGCTGCATGTGCACAGCCTTGTGCGGGCCGACGCCGACAAACCGGCCTCTGATAGTCTCGATTTCATTACGGAGCCGTCCGACGATGTTGACATGCCGAACCGCGAGCCCCTCGCTGCGTGCAGCTTCAACCTGGGTGCAGATCCGGTCAATGGCTGGCTGCTCCAGGCAGGACGTTGCGCCGTTAACTTCCGCGGCGAGCAACTCGACTCGGCTAGCCGTCTGAGTGCGTGGTGACGGTGTCAAGCCGGGCCACGCCACTTGCACAACCGTAACGCCTTTGGACAGGGCACGTCCGAATTCAGCGCTAGTCCAACGGCTGTTAAAGTAGTTTGGTGTGTCGAGCATCACCAGCACATCTGAATCACACAGATGGTGCCAAAGCATCGTCTGGAAGTCCTCGGCCAGAGCGATGCCGTGGGTATCTAGAAAAACATCGAACAGGCGTGCACTCAGCGCGTCAAAGAGCTGAAGTGCCGCTTCGCGAGCCTCATTACGGCGGTAGCTCAGGAATACACGTCTTTGCCTGGGCAACAGGCCCGCGCACTCGAGCAACGCCGTCGCGACTCGTTGCGGTCCAGACTCGCCGTAGTCGAGACAATTGATCAGCCTCAATGGCTCTGGCAATTCAGCGTGAACATTTGAGATGCGTGAGACGATAGGCAGAACGGGGACCGCACGGCTCAATAAAGGTGCAACGTCCATACCGATAGCGTCGCCCCCCCCAAAGAATGCCGCCGCAGCTGCACTGCGCGGATTTGGCTCAAAGTTCGCCGGACGAATAGACCACGCGACCTCCTGGCCTAGACGAAGCCCGAAGGCTGAAACGGCTGGCTTGAGCACAGCCTCAAGAGCCCCCACCTGAGCATCCGTGGGCACCCCAAGCACAGCGAGTTCGTACAGAACGGACATAGGGATTAGGTTACTCGCTCCTAGACTCCAACTATGACAAAAGCCGTTTCAGATTTTCCCAATTCCAGGAGTAAAGGCGCCCGGCATTGGGTACCGCTGTGTAGTCGCCATCACGATATCCAATGACTTGAACGATAGGAATGCCCTCTTCACGAGCCATCGCCACTTCTTTAAGAACACCCTGAGCACGATAAGTGTACTGGCCAATCATTACTAAGACCAAGTCGGAGTGCTTGATTGCCAAACGCGCCTTGGTCGGCCAGTCCCGCTCTGGGGCGGCCTCCTTCAGCGAATGGTCAATGACTTCAAACGGTGAATCCGGTAGCCGCGCTTGTCCTATGATGAAGTCCTTGAGTACCCGATCGTTGTCGAAGTCGAAACTGACAAACACTTTTTTCTTCTTCACCCGATTTTCCTTATAAATTCTACGTGCGACCGTGGCAGATGCGCCCCCCAGGAGGGCACCGCCAAGGCCGGGCAGCAAGGCGTTGCCAATCACCGCGCCCAGGATAGCTGTCGCAACACTATCGCCAGAAAAAGTACCCTCATGAACTCGGCAGTAGTCGCTTCCCTTCACAGCGCGGTTGAGACACCGCCTGCCCGCCTTGGTCAATGCCTCACATCGATTCAATCAAGCTTCCTCGTTGTGGCCCTTTGGCAAAGCGATGATGTGCATAAATGTGGTGCCAACGTTCTAGAGCGTGACACTCATGACCTACTTCTGATGTCGATGGCGGTTTCGATCCACGACGCCATGTTATTCTTGATATATGCGTAAACTGCGGTGCTGTCCGCTCCAGGTGGATCGTAGACCTTGGCGATGCTGGAAAGCTTTGCGCCATTGGTTCCGAACGTGAGGTAATCGAAGGGGTTGGAACCCTTGATGCTCGTCTCCCCATCGCTGTTCTTCAAATTGTGGACATAGACACCGAGCACCCCCTTGCCTTCGTTCCAGCCTTTGACGATCTCGTGGTTGATCCATTTACGGTCAGCAGTTCCTGCACCGATTAGCACGACCACGCAACTACGCCCCTGCATCTGATCGTCGATCCATTTCTCGATGGCCTTGTCGCCGCCTTTCGTGATGGTTTCCCAGTCGTTGTCTTTAGCGGGCTGATTGCCATCGATTGCGCCGATGTTGCGAACCTGTGAGGCGCGCCAGTTGTCAGGAACGTAGTGAAAGCTGTAGAAGACGCGTCGTGCCACGATGAACTCCAGTCTCTAAGAAAGGCTGCTGCCACACACATTGCATCTCCCCCGAGGCAGCAGTCTTGTCTCTTGACTTTTCCGCCGCGGCTGCCGTAATCAATCTTCTCGAGCCAGGAGATGTGCTATTAGTCGCCAGTCACCCTGTTATGGTAACTTGCACCCCGTCGCTGGTGAAAGATTTTCCAGCTGAGTTTAACCGGAAAGCCAGTACCCACGTGGGCCTAGGTAGGGTACTGGGCAGTTCGGCACGCCCGATGCCCTAACCGTCTCCGCACTGCGTGCTCCACAATCGAAAAAATCGCACGGCAGCTCATAGGCCACAAGGCGGTAGAATATTTCATGCAGAGTTACGTGATCAGAACCGCTCCGAACGAGATTCGACCGTATCTAGTTCTGCTGGGAGGTGCTCCCCACAAGCTAGGCGTAAGCATCGCCGACTACGTGGCATCACTCGAACCGGCCGGTGATTACCAACGCCACGCTCCGCGGATTATCGAATCCATGCACCCGGAAACCTGGTTGGCCGAGCACCCCAATCACGACCAAGGAAACGTCGCCGTGGTCCTCGCCGTCGGCCCAGTTAGCGAAGCGGACAAATCGGTGTTGGAACGCCTGTGCGCCATGATTGGGGATCGCTGCGTCGTCGTGATCGACGAAGCAACGGAAATCAATGCCAACTGGAAATCGACCATTCGGCTGCCCCCTCAATCCTCGCGAGAAAACTGCTGCATGGAAAGCGTGCAAGTTTTGCTCTCCATTCTTCTGCTACCTGCCGCTGACCGCGGCAGAATAATGGATTTGACACCTGATCTTCTCGCCCTTCTGAAGGGCCACGAAAGCCGCCTAACGTACGCACACTCCAACGGTCTCGACGACATACAGGAAGTTGTGGACAAGGCTCTGCAGCAGCTTGTGGAACGAGCAGATCCAGCCACGTTCGATTCCCTCATTGTGACGGCTTTTCGCGGTCCTAATGTCCCGTTGCACGAGATGCGCGCGGCTATGGCAAGCTGCGGAAAGTCCTTGCCGAACGCGATTTCTGTGTTCTTCCTCCCCGGCCATGAAGATGGCGGACGTTTTTCTATCGGGCTTATCGCAGGAATTGATGGTGGCCACAATAGCCAACCCCAACTCATGAAAGCCCTCAATGAATAGCACTTCGACGCTGCGTGGCTACCAGATCAAAGGTCGCAAGGGCCTGAACCACTGGCCTGCACTGCTGGAAGAATGGATATTGTGCACGGAACGCTATTGCCGCGTCATGGACGGGCAAGATGCGCCCTTCATATACACGGAGCGCGCAAGCATCGGCCTTCTTGCCGCTGCGGCATGGCGATGCGGGCGGATCGCCTTGGAAGAATTCCAGTACGAGAAGGGGCGCGGGAACAAGAAACGGGACGGCCGTGCCGATCTCTACCTTGCGTCCGAGGACACCGAGGAGATGATCGAGGCGAAATTTGACTGGCTCCCGCTGGGCTCACCCGAGAAAGCGCGAGAAAAGGCGGAATCAGTCCTTGACGATGCCGTGAGCGACGCCAAGCATACCGTGGCATCACAGCCCAACTTCAACTGCCTGGGGGTCGCTTTCCTACCTACCTGGCTCAAGAGCTCGAGTTCAAGCGCTGTCAACGACCAGATCGAATTGACGGTCAGCGCGCTGTCTGCATCCGCCCGCTTCCATGCGCTTGCGTGGTGCTTCCCGCAAGAATACCGGCTTGTTGACAATGGCGCGGGGCGATACACGCCAGGGGTCATCATGGTTGTAGCGAATGCGGCACACACATAGCGCTTTGGTCCACCGGTGATATCGATTTTACCCGGCTATATTCCCCAGCGGCTCGGGCCTCGTAGTCGCCCTGGACTCCGGCTGCCGATCAGTCCGGCGACAGTGCTCGGAAATAGTGGCTCATATTGCGTTTGTCTATACTCCCAAGAGCATCCGGGGCGCTGCGCCGGTAATACAGGCATAGATTTTTTTAGGACCTTGAGACTCCGGTGCTTTGATGTGGAGACGAGAAATGAGCTGGCAATGGGCCTTTATGATTATCCTTGCTATTTTCCAGCTACTGGGATGGCTCATCTATTTCCGGTTTGTGCGGGGCTCCCGGCATTCAGGAAAAGAGGTGTGAGCCCCGGCCTCAAGAATCTGCAGCGCAGC
>JAKBDW010000331.1:0-8824 GCA_021834245.1 Pseudomonadota bacterium | reverse complement strand
ATCAGCACTTCTGGCGAGGAAGGCATGGTTTTTATTCTTCCCTAACAGCATCGTTATAGCAAAACGGCCGGCGACTTCCCGCACACCGGTCCGGCAATTTACCGTTGCCGCTACATGCGCGGCGGCCACCTACACGCCGGGCGCATGTCTACGCCTATTCTCGTATCGCGGGAGAATCTTACCCGCCCGGTCGGCTCTTTGCCAAAAAATGGTCACCACCAAAACCCGCAAGCGTGCTGGCAAGGTGATTGAACCGGAGGTTAAAGTATATGTCTCTCCCTCGCCGTTCAGGGGTCACCGTGGACCAAATCGAGCGACTTCCCCTGTTTCTGTTGCACAGCGTGCTTTTCCCCGGTCAACGCCTGCCATTGCGCGTGTTCGAAACCCGCTATATGGACGTGATCTCCGCGAGCCTGAGGAACAACAGTCCCTTTGGCATCTGCTTGATCCGTCGTGGCCAAGAGGTGGGTGAGGTGGCCGAGCCAGTCACCGTTGGCACGCTGGCGCGCATCGAACGCTGGGAAATGAGACAGAGCGGAGTGCTGGAAATTCTGGTCGGCGGCGGCCGGCGGTTCGAGATTCGCGCGCTTCACCTTTGCGGCAGGCTCAACATGGCAGACGTGAGTCCATGGGACGGCGAAATCGCAATGACGTTTCCCAGCGAATTCCAACCTCTGGCGACGATCGCTAGGCAACTAGTACGGGATTATGGCGGTGAGGCGTGCAGCGAACCGCACCGATTCGAAGACGCCGACTGGGTCGGCATGCGTCTGGCACAACTGCTTCCTTTCGCCAACGGCGTCAAACAAACACTCCTGGAGGAACAAGACCCATTGCGCCGGCTGGCTGCGATAAAAGTGTCCTTGGAAGACATGGCCAAAGCGCGCACCTGATCCGCCTGGTCTACCACGAACTCCTTGGCTGGCGCGCGTAAACAAGATCGAGCAGTGCCGCGTATCCGTCCGTGCTGACCGGATCGAATACCAGGGCGACACCATGTGCGGTGCTGCGGATAATTTGCCCACGGAAGCGGTGAGTTTGCTTGCGTTCGGGGCCTGGGAGTTGCAGCGCCAAATCAACCAAGGCGTTGGGTCCAAACTGCTTCTCGCTAGTTTCCAGAAACGCGCCGTCGAGACTGATGTCGCGGGTCTGGCAGCGCCGGAATCCGCTGTTGCCATGATTCAACATGGCCTCAAGAGCTATGCTGATTCGCGGTGTGTCACGGCGTTCTGATTTCAAAAACAACCTCCGCGGACTGGCCCAGGCTAAGCCATTCTATAGCGAGGCACGTTGCTTTTGAATTACATTACGGTCCTGCCAATATTCTTTGTCTCTGGAGACAAACCTCCAATGCTGATTCGCGATCGCCTTGTGCACATTATTGCTTTTGCTGCAGGCCTTCTCGCCTGGGGTCAAATGTTGCCGGCCGCGGCCCAGAGCGGTGCACCAGACCGGGTCATCAATGTCGCGGTTGCGGCCAATTTCACGCAGACTCTCTCCGAACTGGCGAAAGACTTCGCGCGCCACGGCGGCACCCGAGTGGTGATAAGTAGCGGGTCGACGGGAAAGCTCTATGCCCAGATTCGTGCCGGCGCGCCTTACGACATAATGCTCTCGGCCGACTCCGCTACGCCGCGGCTGCTGGTTGCACAAGGCATGGCTTTCGCCGATAGCCGCTTCACCTATGCACGCGGCAAGCTGGTGTTGTGGAGCCACTCCCCTACCCTGGTGGACAAGCAAGGCGCGGTGCTGGGAAGCGGAGATTTTCGGCATCTTGCCATCGCCAACCCGAAAACTGCACCTTATGGCGCTGCGGCACGCGCTGCCCTGCAACACCTCGGTTTGTGGCAATCGGTAAAGGCGCGCATCGTCGAGGGAGAAGACATCGGACAGACTTTTCAGTTCGCCGACAGCGGCAATGCAGAACTGGCCTTTGTGGCGCTGGCGCAGGTACAAGACCCGTACAGGCCCACTGGCGGATCGTACTGGATCGTACCCTCTGACCTCTATCCGCCCATTGATCAGCAGGCGGTCCTTCTCAAACGGGCAAAGGACAATTCCGCGGCGCGCGCCTTTCTCAAATATTTGCGCAGTCCGGCAGCAATGGCAGTGATGCATCACTTTGGCTATGGCACCGATTAGGAAACCGACACTACCTGGCACAACCATGGGTCCGGCATTGCAGCGACCCCGGGGGACATGCGCATGAGCGCTCTGGCGCTCGACTCCCAGGCAATCTGGCTCACCTTGCGCCTGGCCGTAGTCACTACGGTTATTCTACTGGTGATCGGAACTCCACTCGCCTGGTGGCTTGCGCGCACGCGTTCGCCGCTCAAGATCCCGATCGAGTCGGTGGTCGCTTTGCCGCTGGTACTCCCGCCAACCGTGCTCGGGTTCTATATCCTGCTGGCTCTGTCTCCCAACGGCCCGATCGGCGCGGCGGTGCACGCTGTCAGCGGCATTTCACTCGCATTCAGTTTTACCGGTCTCGTCATCGGATCAGTGCTGTATTCAATGCCATTCGTGGTGCAACCGCTGCAAAACGCGTTTGAGGCAGTCGGAGACCACGTGCTCGAGGCAGCCGCCACCTTGCGCGCGGGCCCACTGGACCGTTTCTTCACGGTAGCCCTGCCCCTCGCGCGGCGCGGTTTGCTGACCTCGATAATTCTCGGCTTTGCGCATACGGTCGGTGAATTCGGGGTGGTGCTGATGATCGGCGGCAATATTCCCGGCAAGACCGAGGTGCTGTCGATCGCAATCTATGACCACGTGGAGGCGCTCGAGTACGGTCAGGCGCACGTCTTGTCCGCCGTGCTGCTTTTGTTCTCCTTTCTTGTGATGTTTGTCGCGTACATGACGAATCGACGCCTGCAGGCGCGCGGCCTATGAATGGCATCGATGCGAAATTCGCCCTGCAGCGCGGCGACTTTGCCTTTGACGTCGCCTTTCACGCACCGGCGCGCGGCATAACCGGCGTATTTGGTCCCTCGGGTTCCGGCAAATCGACATTGCTGCGCTGCATAGCCGGCCTGGAACCGAACGCCCTTGGAATGCTGCAGGTGAGCGATGAGGTCTGGCAGGACAGTAATGCAGGCGTGTTCATTGCGCCACATCGGCGGCGAATTGGCTTTGTCTTCCAGGATGCACGGCTTTTCGCTCACCTAAGCGTACGCGGAAATCTGCAGTACGGATTACGGCGTACGCGCCAGACACAAGCGCGGTTCGATTTCGACAAAGTCGTCGAATCCGCCGGTATTGCGAGACTTCTCGATCGCCGCGTATCCGGCCTATCGGGAGGTGAGTGCAGCCGCGTTGCAATGGCGCGCGCGCTGCTGACCAATCCGGTCATGCTGCTCATGGATGAGCCGCTGGCAGCACTTGATGCCGTCGCGCGCGCCGAAATCCTGCCGTATCTGGAACAATTGCATGAGCAGTTATCTATCCCCATTTTATATGTGAGCCACGCGATCGACGAAGTCGCGCGCCTCGCCGATCACGTACTGTACCTGCAGGCAGGACGTGTAGCGGGCGCAGGAAGGGCAATCGACATGCTGACCCGTCTGGACCTCCCGCTCGCACACAGTGACGAGGCCGCGACGGTGCTGGAGGCGGTGGTGAAGGCTCACGATAGGGAATTTCATCTTGCTCAGCTGGAATTTTCCGGCGGTCAACTGTCAGTTCCGGAAGAACACTTGCCCGCTGGAACGGCGGTACGCGTGCGCATCATTGCGCGCGACGTGAGCCTGAGCCTGGAACAGCATCACAACACGAGCATTCTTAATATTTTTCCGGCGCGCATCGTGGAAATTTCCGATGACCGGCCGGCTCAGTCGACAATCAAGCTCGATGCCGCCGGCTCATTGCTGCTGGCACGCATTACCCGCCGCTCGGTCCACGCGCTGGGTTTGCGTCCCGGATTGCAGGTCTATGCACAGGTCAAGAGTGTGGCGTTGCTTCGCTGAATTCGCTGTCTGGAACATGCGCGAAGTAAGCGCGCAGCGCAGAAGTGCGCAGCGCGAAACCCAGCGCCAGAAATAGCACTGCCGCCAGAATGGTGATCACGACCGCAGGAGAGCGCAGCACCGCTGTCACGCTTGCTCCATCCAGCACCGCCAGCCACGTCGCGGTAATTGCCGGAAGCCCGCCGATGATCACCGCCAGGGCGAAATTCCACCAAACAGCCATTTTGCGACTCCATGGACGGCGACGCAGCAGGCCCGCGGCACACACCGCAGTATACAAGGCGGCGAAGATGCGCAGCCCAACATATAACGGGCGCGGCCCGGCCAGTTGGGCATTAATGTCCGATGCAGTGAAAATGTCGATGGCGCTGCGCAACAGCGCATAACCGGTCCACAGGTACAGGAAAACATTGATGTAGACCACCAATCTGCGCACATTGACCTCCTTCACTGGCCACCTATCGATGACGCTGCGGGCAAATATACATAATGCTCCGGACATGCGTCGCAATGTTTCAGCCGCAAAATGGACCGCGTGCTGAAGAGTCTAGTCTTCAAGGTTGACTACCACGCGCCCTAGCTGCCGTCCACCAAGTATGCGATCTATTTCCGCATCCAGATCCTCAAGACGCACCTCACGCATGATGCGTTCCGGCCGCTGCAGACGCCACGGCCCGGCGAGCCTGCTCCAGGCCAAGGTGCGCATTTGCGCCGGGCAGGCCGCGGAATCGATGCCGATCAAACTCACACCTCGGAGTATGAAGGGATAGACAGTGAGGGCAAGTTCCGCCGAAGCCACAAGGCCACAACATGTCACTGCGCCCCCGTAGCGCGTGGCGCGTATCGCGCTGGACAGGATGTTTCCTCCAACACAGTCGATCACCCCCGCCCAGCGCTCTTTGAGCAAGGCTTTACGGCTCGTGTCATCGACTTCGCCACGCTTGACGACGCTCGATGCGCCGAGGTTCTCGAGGAAGACCTTTGCTTCGTCTTTGCCGGACGCGGCAACGACACTGTACCCTGCGCGTGCCAGAATACCCACCGCCATGCAGCCGACACCGCCGCTAGCGCCAGTCACCAGCACCTCACCGTCTTGCGGCTTGAGGCCGTGATCCTCAAGCCGCAGCAACGACAGTGCGGCGGTCAGTCCGGCGGTTCCGTAAATCATGCATTCACGCGGCGTCATTCCCTGCGGCACGGGCAGAATCCACCCGGCGGGCACCCGGATGTACTGACCGAATCCGCCCGGCGTGTTCATGCCAAGATCGAAGCCGCTGATCATTACCGTATCACCAACGCCGATAACCCCTACGGAGCTGGCGACCACCGTCCCGGCAGCGTCGATGCCCGGTGTGTGCGGATAGCGGCGGGTGATGCCCGGGTGTCCGGTCGCCGAGAGCGCATCTTTGTAATTCAGCGATGAATACCGGACGCGTACGAGAACTTCACCGGGAGGTAAGTCTTCGACCGCGCGAGCCGCGATACGGCGAGTAAAGCCGCCAGCACTTTGCTCCACCAACATCGCCTTGTAAGTATCTGCACTCATTGCTGTCTTCTCGGCGCTAAAATCCGCGCCAGCTGGCGCCAGGACGTTCAGTCTGATCGCTTGCAGCCAGGTAGCGCACCCATTCACGGCGATTCAATCGTGCCAATTGCGCCCAATTTGCCGAGCGCCATTGTGCCTCGTTCATAAAACGGTTTTCGAGTGGGCTATTTGCGGCTGCGGACGGTCGACGTAACGAAGTGAACGCGCGCTTGGCGGACATCAGGCAGATGCTGACGTTACAGCGACTCCGGCATCTTGCGTTTGGCAAACACTAGCCTGACAAGCGGTACATAGTCCTGGTTATTGACGTGGTCGAACAACAGACCTACGCCCTCCGCGCTGGCGTGCACAACCTGGGCATGGAACCGTCGAATCGAGTTCGAGCCTGATTGCGGCATTTTGACGGCTAGTTCGACCGCTCCACTGCGGCGCAGCATTCCGTCGCGAGTGAGCACAAACACGCCATTAAGGCTGATGTCGCGGGTCTTGCAGGGCTGAAAGCTGCGCTCGCCATTGCGCAGCATGGCTTCTAGAACGTACGGAATACGCGGAGCATCTCGACGCTCGGCAGGCATCAATCCTCCTTAGCGCAACCGTAAAAGTACACTTCGAATACTACTCCTGCTGCCCGCAGTTTGAAACTGGCGGCAACTTCTAGGATTGCTGGTCCACCGACTTCGGCTCTGCCTGAGCCTCCGGCCGCACCAGCGCCAGGCGCTGTGCCGCAACGATCAGGCGCGGTGGTAGCGCCGTATGTGCCTGTTCAAACGCGGCGCGCGCCCGCGCCATAAGCGTTGCGGCATCTTCACCGATAGTGTGTAAGCTGATTCCGCTGTAGAAACCGGGCAGCGCAAAACTCGTGCCCGCGAGACACAAATGCGTCTCCGACGCCCGTTTTTGCGCCTTTACCAGCGCGCGCAAGGCACCATCGCGATCAGTGCCAGGAAATAGAACGGCGAATTGGCCCGCCGCATAATTGCCGACGAAATCATATGTGCGGAAATTTGCCAGAATCTCGCCGGTGTAACAGTTGAGCACATACTTGTCGGCGTCCTTGCCGTAGCGTGCGCAAAGCTGGTCCAATGCGTCGATACCAATCAGGGCAATGGCCAGAGTTCCGCCGTGGCGGCGCGCGCGCTCCACCTCCGCTTCAAGCTGCTGCAGAAACACTTCGCGCTTGGGAAGTCCGCCGGCACGCTTGCCGCGCTTTGCCGTGGTGCGGGCGGCGGGCTGGCGCGGCGCCTTGCCCGGATCCTTGCGTGCCTGCTGCAGCTCGGTGCGCAGGCGGTCGCAGTTGGACTCTACCGACCGGATATGGTCCGAGGCACGGCTGAGCTGCTGTTCAAGCTCCATGCGTTCGCGCAGCAATTCATCCAGGCTGCCGATCCATAGCCGTTTAAGGCTCTTAAAATCCTTGATCGTTCCATAAATCGCGCGCCACGCGTCCAGCTCGGATTTTCGCAAAGCCTGATAGCGCGATTCGCGTTGGGCGCTCTCCTCCGCGCGAGTCAGCACTGTTTCCAATCCATCTTCCACTTCCACAATCCCCTCAGCGGGACAATCCGTCTCAGCCAGCGCGTCGTGCGCTTCCGCAGCGTCGTCCTCACTCGACTGTAATTGCGCTTGTACCGCCGGCTCGTCAATGCGGGAATAAGTCACCGGCGCGAGAGGTGGCGACGCGGGTGTGACACCGATTCCATTGATAACATCGATATAGCGCTTGAATGGATTAGGCGCGGCCGAAGGTGTGACTTCGGTGACCAAATAAGGAACCAAGTGTTGCTGAATCACGCGTGCCTTGACGCGCAATGCCGGCAAATTGTGATCGTCTGATGCGAAGATGCCGAGCTGGGCATGGAGATAAGTCGCACCGGCCAAGTCGATACCGACGCCTTCGGGCACGCAACGATTGAGTCCGCGCTCCAGCAGCCGAAGGAGCCCGCTGCCGGCGTCGCTGCGTTTCAGACCGTTCACATGGCGTTTAATGGTCTGCACTAGAGTTGGATCGGCAGATACAAATTCGCTGACGGTCAATGTGCTGTCCTTTCAGACCCTTCACAATGAACTGGTGTCGGATCTAGGGAATGTACCCTTGGATTCGCGAAATAACAATATCTTGGGCCTAGAAAAACAAAGGGTGTCTGCATTTCGGCTAACCGGCGGAACTCTTGCCACCATTCAATGGCGGAGACCCGCCGGACCGGCAGCGGACAGCGCCGACAGTAACCGTAAAACAGCGATCTTGCAGAACGGCCCGACAATGAACTCCCACAGCCTTGCTACCCTTGTTATCATCCGGGCATGGATGTATCTCACCTTCTGGATAATCTCAACGACGCTCAGCGCCAGGCAGTGGCCGCACCGCCCGGGCCGCTTCTTGTCTTGGCCGGCGCCGGCAGCGGCAAGACCCGCGTTCTCACCCACCGCGTTGCTTGGCTTGTGGAAACCCAAAACGTGTCGCCACACGCAATTCTTGCGGTTACTTTCACGAACAAGGCCGCGCACGAAATGCGCGGGCGCATCGAGGCCATGCTTGGCTTTTCCGTTGCCGGAATGTGGATTGGCACGTTTCATGGCCTGTCGCACCGGCTGCTGCGCGCCCACTTTCGCGAGGCCGGCCTGCCACAAAATTTCCAAATCCTCGACAGCGATGACCAGTACCGCCTTATCAAGCGGGTAGTGAAGAACCTGGAGCTTGACGAGGCCTACTGGCCCCCACGCCAGGCACAGTGGTTTATAAATGGTCACAAGGAAGCCGGACGCCGACCGCAGCATCTGGCATCGACAAGTGACCCGCACCAGAAACAGTGGCTACGCGTTTTCCAGGAGTACGAGGACACGTGCCGGCGCACAGGACTGGTAGATTTCGCGGAATTGCTGTTGCGTGCCCATGAACTCCTGCGCGACGACAGCCGGCTGCGCGAACACTATCAGACACGCTTTCGCCACGTTCTGGTGGATGAATTTCAGGACACCAACAGCATTCAGTACAACTGGCTGAAGCTCTTTGCCGGTGCGCACAATAATCTCTTCGTTGTCGGCGACGACGACCAATCGATTTACGGCTGGCGCGGAGCAATGGTTGAGAACATCCTCAAGTTTGAGCATGATCATCACGGTACGGTTGTCATACGCCTGGAGCAGAATTACCGTTCTACCGCGACAATACTGAGCGCAGCCAACGGGGTAATCCGACACAATAGCGGCCGACTGGGAAAGGAACTTTGGACCGATGGCCCGAAAGGCGAACCGGTTCATATTTACACTGCAACTAACGAACTGGACGAGGCGCGGTTCGTCGTGGATCGCATCCAGG